>CAXUES010000006.1:1505-5412 GCA_964250185.1 uncultured Solirubrobacteraceae bacterium
CGCCGCGTAGGCCTCGCGGTCGCCGCCGTCGACGGCCGCGACCACGAGGTCGTCGAGCTCGTCGAGGCGGTGGTGGTGGGACTCGTCGAGGTCCCACTGCCCCTCGGCGAGGATCCGGACGATCACTTCGACTCGCCCTCGGGCAGGGCCTTGGCGTCGCCGCCGGAGCCCTGGCCGAGCTCGGCCTTCATGCGCTCGAGGTCGGAGTCGACCTGGGTGCCCGACGACAGCTGCGCGAGCTGGCGGTCGATGTCGTCCTGGCCCGAGCCGAGCTGGGTGAGGTCCTCGAAGGCGCCGGCGGCCTCGAGCTCCTCCACCGCGCCCGCGCGTGCCTTCATGTCCTCGGTCTTGTCCAGCGCGCGCTGCATGGCCAGGCCGGTGTCGGCCATCTCCTCGCCCACGCCGCTGGCGGCCGACGAGATGCGGACCTGGGCCTCCGCGGCGGAGTACTGCGCCTTGATGACCTCCTTCTTGGTCCGGAAGGCCTCGATCTTCTGGCTCAGGCGCTGCTGGGAGTCGATGAGCTTCTGCTGCTGGGCCTCGAGCTCGGCGACCTGGGAGTCCATGGACTGCAGCTCGGTCTGGGCGACCGACTTGCGCTCCAGCGCCGTGCGGGCGAGGTCCTCGTTGCCGGCCTGGAGCGCGGCGCGGGCCTGCCCGTCGAGCTTGACGACCGACTGCTCGAGCTTGGTCGACTGCATCTGCAGGCGCTTCTTGGCGGTGACGACGTCCGCGATGCCCTTCTTGACGCCCTGCAGCGATTCCAGCTGCTGCTGGTAGCTGTAGTCGAGCGTCTCGCCGGGGTCCTCCGCCCGGTCGAGCATCTTGGAGATCTTCGCCTTGATGACGGTGGTGAACCGCCCGGACGTCCCGGCCATGCGTGCTCCTCGGGGGTAGCTTGAGAACTGCTGTGGCCCCAGGGTACCGGGCTCCCTGAGGCTCCGTGACACGGGGTGCGGCGGCTCCGCGGCCCCCGCCGGTAGCCTCGCCGCGGATGCCTCGCGGTCCGTCCCGTCGTGCCCCCCTGCTGCTGCTCGTCGCGCTCGTCGTGATCCTGCTCGCGGGGTGCGGACGCGGCGGCGACGCCACCTCCACGGCGACCGCCCCGTCGGCCTCCACCCCCGCGGTGGGCGGCCCCGCGGCGGGTGGGCCGGCCGAGGGCGCCGAGGACGACGACGGCGCGGGCGCCTCGGTCGACCTGGGCTTCCCGGGCAGCGCGACCAAGAACACCACGCGCGTGGACGGCTCGGATCCCGTCGCCCTGGCCGCCCAGGCCGCGCTGGCCACCTTCCCGGCCACCTCCTCCGAGAGCCGCCCGCCCGCCGTCGCGCTCGCCGACCGCGCCGACTGGCGCGGCGCCCTGGCCGCCACCGCGCTCGCCGCCCCGCCCGTCCGGGCGCCGCTGCTGCTCAGCGACGGCGACGGCCTCCCCGCCGCGACCCAGGCGACGCTCGGCCGCCTCGCGCCGCCGGGCTCCTCGGCCGTCGGCCGCGCGCAGGTCGTGCGGGTCGGCGACGTGCCGCGCCCCGACGGCGAGCGCGCCGCCACGGTGACCGGCCGCGACCCCGCTGCGCTCGCGCGGGCCATGGACGCCTTCGTCACCGCCGCGCGCGGGTCGCAGGCCTCCGACGTGCTCATCGTCTCCTCCGAGGCGCCGGAGTACGCCGCGCCCGCCGCGGCCTGGTCGGCGCGCACGGGCGATCCCATCCTCTTCGTGACCGAGCGGTCGGTGCCCGCGGACACGACGGCGGCGCTGCGCACGCACGGCGAGCCGCGAATCTGGGTGCTCGGGCCGAGCAAGGTCATCGGCCCCGAGGTGACACGCGCGCTGCGCGGCCTCGGGACGGTCGAGCGCATCGGCGACCAGGACCCGGTCAGCAGCGCCGTGGCCTTCGCCCGCTACCGCCGCCAGGGCTTCGGCTTCGGCATCGCCGCTCCCGGCCACGGCTTCGTCGTGGCCCGCGCCGACGCCGACCCCGCCACGGCGCCCGCGGTCGCCGTCCTCTCCTCCGCCGGCACCTACGGCCCCCTGCTGCTCACCACCGAGGGCGACGACGTCCCCAAGCCGCTCAGCGAGCTGCTCCTCGACGTCAAGCCCGGCTTCCTGGACGACCCGACCAACGACGGCGTCTACAACCGGGGCTGGGTCGTGGGCGACCAGGCGCAGATCACCGTGGCCCAGCAGGCCCGCCTCGATAGCCTGCTCGAGGCCGTCCCCGTGCAGCAGCCAGACGACGCAGGAGCACCGAACCCATGAGCGAAGCCGATCCCCGCCGCGACCAGCCCGACCACCGGGTCACCGTCGACGACGTCCGCCAGCTCATGGGGGCCTCCACGCCGCACTTCGCCATGCAGCTGCGCAACCGCATCGCCCGCCTCATCCACCCGCTGGACGCGAGCGACCCGGCGCGGGTCGTCGGGGAGCGCGAGATCGCCCGCCTGAACCGCCTCGGCGTCAGCGGCGAGGTGCGCGGCACCGACGCGCAGCCCGGCATGGCCACCATGATGGCCGTCGACGACTCGTTGTCGCTGCCCGAGAGCACCGTCGGCCACTAGGGGCCTGCGCCGTGTCCGTCGAGGACCGGCTCACCGCGCTGCTGGCGCGCGACCTGCCCCGCGACGAGGACGGCGTCCTGGACGCGCTGGGCGACGCGGGCCCCCCGCCCTCCACCGGGCGGGTGCAGGACCTCATGCTCTCCCGCGCGGTGCCCCTCGTCTACGAGGGGCTCTGGCGCCCGTTCTGGGGCCGCCTCGCGGTCGGCCCGCTCGGGCCGGGGCTGCGCGACGAGCGCCGCCTGGCCCGCGCGCTGCTGTCCCTGCGCGCCGGCGACGCCGTCCTGGACGTCGCGTGCGGCTCGGGCGGCTTCACCCGCGACTTCGCCCGCGCGGTCGCTCCGACCGGACTCGCCGTCGGCCTGGACGCCTCCCCCACGATGCTCGCCCGCGCGGCGCGCGACACCCCGGACGGGCGGTGGGGCGACGTGGCCTACGTCCGCGGCGACGCCGAGGCCATGCCCTTCCGCGACGGCGCCTTCGACGCCGCCTGCGTGTTCCTGGCGCTGCACCTCATGCGCGACCCGTTCGCCGTGCTCGATGAGCTCGCGCGGGTGCTCGCCCCGGGCGGCCGGGTGGCGATCATGACCACCTTGCAGCTGCGCTCGGCGCCGCTGCGCGCGCTGCTCGCCGCGGGCGGGCGCAGCTCGGGCCAGCGGATCTTCGAGCGCGACGAGATCACCCGCGCGCTGACCGCGCGCGGCTTCGGGGAGCTGCACGTGCGGCGCACGGGCGTGCTGCAGTTCGTCGGCGCGACGCTGCGGGCGGGCGCCGACCGCCGCACGGCGTAGCCTCGGGGACATGGCGGTCGAGGCCTCCCCCACCCGCCCCGAGGGCATCGAGGGCTCCCTGCTGGCCGGCCCGTTCCCGGTCGGGGAGTACGCGGCCGCGCTGCAGAAGCAGCTGCGGCGCTTCACGCGGGTGCAGGTCGTCGGCGAGGTGCACGGCGTGCGGCGCTCGCGGGCGAAGGTCTACTGGGAGCTGCGCGACGGCGACGGCGCCCTGCCCTGCGCCATGTGGCGCAGCGACTTCGAGGCGCTCGGGCTGCTCGCCGAGGCCTTCGTGGACGGCGCCCGCGTCGTGGTGGCCGGGGGCTGCGACTACTACGCCGGCAGCGCGCAGGCCTCCCCGCACTTCCACTTCAACGTCACGCGGGTGCGCGTCGCGGGCGAGGGCGACCTGCTCGCCCAGGTCGACCGGCTGCGCCGCCGCCTGGACGCCGAGGGCCTGCTCGAGCGCCAGCGGGCGCTCCCCCGGCGCGCGCTGCCGCGGCGCATCGGCGTGGTCACCGGGGAGGGCGGCAAGGCGCGCGACGACGTCCTGGCCGGCTTGCACCGCCGGGGCTGGGCCGGGG
>CAXUES010000006.1:5422-9734 GCA_964250185.1 uncultured Solirubrobacteraceae bacterium
AGCTCGTGTGGGCCTTCACGCCCGTCCAGGACCGCCACGCCGCCCCGCGCATCACCCGCGCGCTGTCGGACCTCGCCGCCCTGGGCGACGTGGACGTCATCGTCGTGGCCCGGGGCGGCGGCTCGTTCGCCGACCTGCTCGCCTTCTGCGACGAGGGCCTGTGCCGCACCGTCGCGCTGCTCGGGGTACCTGTGGTCGCCTCGGTCGGCCACCACACCGACCGCACGCTGATCGACGACGTCGCCGCGGTCTCCTGCTCGACGCCGACGCACGCCGCCGAGGCGGCCGTGCCGCTGCACCCCGGCCAGGAGCGCGCCGCGCTCAGCCGCGTCGCCCGGCGCCTGGACGACCACGGCCGCCGCGCCGTCGTGCACCGCGCGCGCCACCTCGCGGGCCTCTCGCGGGCGCCCGCCGCCCACGTCGCCCGCCAGCGGGCGCGTCTGCACCAGCTCCTGCGCGAGCTGCGCGCCTCGGCCACGCGCCGGGGGATCCGCGAGCGCGAGCGGCAGCTCGCCGCCGACGCGCGCGCCCTGGAGCGCCGCGCGAGCGCCGCGGCCGGCGCGGGGAACGCCGCGCGCGCCCAGAAGCTCGAGGCGCTCGCCCTCGCGCTGGGCGCCCACGACCCCGAGCGCGTCGTGGAGCGCGGCTACGCCGTCGTGCGCTCCCCGGCCGGCGAGGTCGTCACCTCGGCCGCCGAGGCGCGCGCGGCCCGCCGCGTGCAGCTCACCTTCGCCGACGGCCCCGTCGGCGCCGACATCGATGTCCTGGAGGCGCCTTGAGCGACCAGCAGCCCCTCATGACCCCCGACGCCCCCGCGGCCGCCTCCGGCCCGAGCTACGAGGAGGCCACCGCCCGCCTGGAGGAGATCGTCCGCCGGCTGGACTCCGGCGACGCCGGCCTGCGCGAGACGCTCGCGCTGTGCGGCGAGGGCCGCGTGCTCGTGGAGCGCTGCGCCGCCGAGCTCGAGGCCGTCAACCAGGGCCTGGAGGAGCTGCGCCTCGACGAGCTCGTCGCGCGGCTCGAGGCCGGGGGGCAGTCGTCGTGAGCCACTGGGAACGCCTGGCCGACCTGCCGCTGCTGATCGAGGCCTACAGCCTCGAGCGCCTCTCGATGGACGTCTCCAGCGGCATGACGCGCGTCTCGACCGTCGTGCGCCTGCGCGGCAGCGCCGCGGAGGGCCTCGGCGAGGACGTCACCTACGAGACCCCCGACCAGGAGGCCCAGCTCGCCCGCGGCGCCGACCTGCCGCTCGCCGGGCGGTGGACGCTCGGGTCGTTCTGCGCGCACCTCGAGCAGGACGTCGACCTGTGGCCCACGCCGCCGGCCCGCGAGCCGTCGCGCAACTACCGCATCTGGGCCTATGAGTCCGCGGCGCTGGACCTCGCCCTGCGCCAGGCGGGCACGTCGCTGGGCGGCGCCCTGGGCCTCGAGCCGCGCCCGATGCGGTTCGTCGTCTCGCTGCGCCTGGGCGAGCCGCCGAGCGTCGCGCCGCTGCAGGCCCGCCTCGACCTCGCGCCGTCCCTGCAGTTCAAGCTCGACCCGACGCAGGACTGGGACGACGAGCTCGTCGCGGCGGTCGCCGCCACGGGCGCGGTCGAGTCGCTGGACCTCAAGGGGCAGTACAAGGGCTCCCCGGTCGACGTGGGCGTGGACCGCGCCCTCTACGAGCGCCTGCTCGCCGCGTTCCCCGACGCCTGGCTGGAGGACCCCCACACCGACCCCGCGGTCGCCGACCTCGTGGAGGCCCACCGCGACCGGGTGACCTGGGACGCCGTCCTGCACTCGCTGGACGACGTCCGCGCCCTCGCGCGGCAGCCCACGGCCATCAACGTCAAGCCGAGCCGCTTCGGCCCGCTGCGCGAGCTGCTGGCCGTCTACGAGCACTGCGATGCGCACGGCATCGCCATGTACTCGGGCGGGCAGTTCGAGCTCGGCATCGGCCGCGGCCAGATCCAGCACCTCGCGGCGCTCTTCCACCCCGACGGGCCCAACGACGCGGCGCCCGGCGGCTGGAACGCGACCGCGCCGGACCCGGGCCTGCCGACCTCCCCGCTGCCGGTGACCGGGGCGTCGAGCTCAGGCTTCCGCGGGCTCTAGCCCGCGGCGGCGCAGCAGCGGCCCGATCTCCGGGTCGCGGCCGCGGAAGGCGCGGTAGGCCTCCATCGGGTCGACCGTCCCGCCGCGCGAGAGGACCTCGCGGGCGAGGCGCTCCCCGTTCTCGCGCCGCTCGCCGCCGTGCTCGCCGAACCACGCGGCGGCGTCGGCGTCGAGCACCTCCGCCCAGAGATAGGAGTAGTAGCCCGCGCTGTAGCCGCCGTCGAAGACGTGGTGGAAGTAGGTGGAGCGGTAGCGCGGCGGGATCGCGTCAAGGCGCAGGCCGTGGGCCTCCAGGGCGCGGGCCTCGAACGCCTCGACGTCGTCGGGTGCCACCTCCTCGCCGGGCGCGAGGCCGTGCCAGGCCTGGTCGAGGACCATCGCCGCGAGCAGCTCGAAGGTCCCGTGGCCCTGCCCCTCGGCCTCCGCGCGGCGCAGGCCGGCGAGCGCCTCGGCCGACAGCGGCTCCCCCGTGGCGTGGTGGCGGGCGTAGCGCGCGACCACCCCGGGCTCCCAGGCCCACAGCTCGTTGACCTGCGAGGGGAACTCGACGAAGTCCGAGGGCACCGACGTGCCCGCCAGCAGCGGGTAGGTCACGTCGGAGAGCAGGTTGTGCAGCGCGTGGCCGAACTCGTGGAAGAGGATGCGGACCTCGTCCGGGGTCAGCAGCACGGGCTCCCCGGCCGCCGGCGGGGCGATGTTCAGCGTGTTGACGACGATCGGCCGCGTGCCCAGCAGCCGCGACTGGCCGACGTACTGGCTCATCCACGCGCCGCCGCGCTTGCTCTCGCGGGCGAAGGGGTCCAGCAGGAAGAGCCCGGCGGCGCGCCCGTCCTCGAAGCGCACGTCCCAGGCGCGCATCTCGGCGACGAGCAGCTCGAGGTCGTCGCGCGGGTGGAAGGACAGCCCGTAGAGCTCCGACGCCGAGCGCAGGACGCCGTCGCGCAGGACCGCCTCGAGCTCGAGGTGGGCGCGGAGCTCCTCGGGATCGGCGCCCGCGCGGCCGGCTCGCGCGCGCTCCGCGTAGTAGGACCAGTCCCAGGCCTGCAGCGGCCCCTCGTGGCCGTCGGCGCGCAGCAGCGCCTCCAGCTCGGCCGCCTCGCGGCGGGCGTTGGCGGCGGCGGCCGGCGCGAGGTCGTCCAGCAGCGCCATGATCGCCTCCACGCTGCCGGCCATCTCGTCGTCGGCCACGTAGGCGGCGTGGCTGGCGAAGCCGAGCAGGCCCGCGCGCTGCGCGCGGACAGCCGCGATCCGGCAGAGCGTCGCGCGGGTGTCGTGCTCGTCGCCGAGGGCGCCGCGCGCCGTGGAGGCGCGGAAGATCCGCTCCCGCAGGCCGCGGTCGGCCAGCGAGGCGAGGACGGGCTGGTCCGTCGGGAGCTGCAGCGGCACCAGGAAGCCGCCGGCGTGGCCGCGCTCGATGGCCTCGCGCGCGGCGCCCGCGACCGCCTCGGGCGCCAGGCCCGCGAGCTCGGCCTCGTCCTCGACGTGGACGGCGAGCGCGGTGGTCGCCTCCAGCAGCCTGGTCCCGAAGGCGGTCTGCAGCTCGGAGAGCTCGGCGTTGAGCGCGCGCAGTCGCTCCTGGTCGGCGGGGACGAGGAGCGCGCCGGCGCGCACGAGGTCACGGTGGTGGCGGCGCAGGACGCGCGCCTGCTCGGGATCGAGGTCGAGCTCGGCCTGGCGGTCGTGGAGGTCGGCGATGCGGACGAGCACGCGCGGATCGAGGCGGACCGCGTCGCGGTGGGCGCTCAGCCGCGGGGCGAGCTCGGCCTCCAGCGCGCGCAGCTCGGGCGTGGAGGACGAGGAGGCGAGGTTGCCGAGGAAGCGCAGCGCGCGGCCGAGCGCCTGCCCGGCGCGCTCCAGCGCCTCGACGGTGTCGGCGAAGGTCGCCGGCGCCTCCTGCGCGGCGATCGCGTCGACCTCCGCGCGGTGCTCGGCCATCCCCGCCTCGATGGCGTCGCGGAGGCCAGCGGGGTCGATGGCCCGGAAGTCGGGCAGGCCGTCGGGGCGGTCGCGGGGGCGCGCAGCGGGCACGTCGGGGAGCCTAGGCGCGACACTCCCGGGCGTGAGCACCACCGGAGACCTGCAGGCCGCCGTCCACGCCGGGATGGAGCAGACCCGCGCCGACCTGGAGGCGCTCGTCCGCGTGCCCTTCGACCAGCACCGTTCCGATGCGATCGCCGGCCTGCGGACCGGGACGTTCGTGAGCGGCTACCAGGGC
>CAXUES010000006.1:9744-22001 GCA_964250185.1 uncultured Solirubrobacteraceae bacterium
GGCGCTCGTCCGCGTGCCCTCCATCACCTTCGACGGCTACGACGACGGGCCTGTGCTGGCCGGCGCCGAGCTGACCGCCGAGCTGCTGCGCGGCGCCGGGCTGGCCGAGGTGCGCATCGTCGACGTCCCCGGCGCGCCGCCGACGGTCCTGGGCACCTCGCCCGCGCCCGAGGGCGCGCCGACCGTCCTGCTCTACGCCCACTACGACGTGCAGCCCCCCGGCCCCGACGACGCCTGGACCTCCCCCGCCTTCGCGCCGCAGGAGCGCGACGGGCGCCTCTACGGCCGTGGCGCAGCCGACGACAAGTCGGGCATCGCCATGCACCTCGGCGCGCTGCGGGCATTCGGCGGCGACCTGCCCGTCGGCGTGACCGTCGTGGTGGAGGGCGACGAGGAGACGGGCCGCGGGACCTTCGAGGGCTGGGCGCGCGACCACGCCGACGAGCTCGCCGCCGACCTGCTGGTCATCGCCGACTCCGGCAACGCGCAGGTCGGCTCGCCGACGCTGACCTCCTCCCTGCGCGGGATCTGCGAGGCCTACGTCGAGGTGACGACGCTCGGCGCGCCCGCCCACTCGGGCCTGGTCGGCGGCGCCGCGCCCGACGCGCTGCTCACGCTCATCCGCGTCCTCGACTCCCTCCTGGACGAGCAGGGCGACGTCGCCGTGGAGGGGCTCGCGCGCCTGCCCTGGGAGGGCCTGCCGATGGGCGAGGCCGAGCTGCGCACCACCGCGAGCGTCGTGGAGGGCCAGCCGCTCGTGGGCACGGGCCCGATCGCCGAGCGCCTCTACGTGCGCCCGGCCGTGACGGTCATCGGCCTCGACGCGCCCGACGTCGCCTCGGCCGCCAACGCCGTGGTGCCCCACGCGCGGGCGAAGGTCTCGGTGCGCCTGGCCCCGGGCGACGACCCGACGCGGGCCTTCTCGCTCGTCTCGGCCCACCTGCAGGCCGCCGCGCCCTGGGGCGTCTCGATCGAGGTGACCGAGGGCGCCGGGGCCCCGGGCTGGATCGCCACGGGCGACGGCCCGGGCCTCGCCGCGGCGCGCCGCGCGATGCAGGGCGCCTACGGGCGCGAGGCGATCACCGTCGGGACCGGCGGCGCCATCCCGCTGGTCACCGCGCTGGCCGACCTGCTGCCCGACGCCGACATCGTGGTGTGGGGCGCGCAGGACCCCGGCGCGCGCATCCACGCGGGCGACGAGTCCGTCGACCTGGCCGAGCTGGAGCGCGCGACGCTCGCCGAGGCGCTGCTGCTCGTGGAGCTCGGAGCCCTGAGGAAGGCCTGAGAGCGCCCGGCGGGGCGCCGCCGGGCCTGGCAGGGTGGGTGTGGCCATGTTCCGCACCAGCACCCTCCTCGCCACCGCGACCGCCTCGGCGGCGCTCGTCGCCGCCGCCCCCGCGCAGGCCGCCGCGCCCGCCGTCACGACCGGCGGCGCCTCGCGCGTGACGCCGACGTCCGCGACGCTGACCGGCGCCGTCGACCCGCAGGGCCGGCAGACGACCTACCGCTTCGAGCTCGGGCCGACCCGCGCCTACGGCACGAGCACCGCGCCCGTCGCCGCGGGCAACGCCGACAACCGGCTGGTCGCCACGGGCGACGCGGGCTCGCTCACGCCCGCCACGACCTACCACTACCGCCTCGTGGCCACCAACGGCAGCGGCACCGCTCGTGGCGCCGACCGGACGTTCAAGACGCAGGCCCAGCCGCTCGGGCTGACGCTCGCCGCGACGCCCAACGTCGTCCTGCCGGGCCAGCCCCTCGTCCTCTCCGGCACGCTGGCCGGCACCGACAACGCCAACCGCAAGATCGCCATCCAGCAGACGCCCTTCCCGTTCACGGCGCCCTTCGGGCCGCTGGGCAACCAGCTCGTCACCGACGCGGCGGGCAACTTCTCGCTGCCGGTGCTGTCGCTGCCGATCACCACGGAGCTGCGGGTGGTCGTCGCGGGCCGCGAGGACATCGCCTCGCCGCCGATCACCGTCGGCCTGGCGGTGCGGGTCTCCACCTCGGTGACGCGCACGCGTGTGCGCCGCGGGCGCTCCATCCGCTTCTCGGGGACCATCCGCCCCGCGCGCGTCGGCGTCCCGGTCCAGGTGCAGAAGCTCACCTCGACCGGCCGCTGGACCGTGGTGGGCACCGCGACCGCGCGCACCCGCACGGCCGACTACGCCGTGTACGGCAAGACGGTCAAGGTCCCGCGCGGCGGCTCCTACCGCATCTTCGTCGCCTCCGCGGGCGACGTCGTGGCCAACGCCGGGCGCACGGTCAAGGTGACGTCGTTCCGCTGAGCTGACCGATCGGGGGATGTACGCATCCCCCACTTGTGGGTTAGAGGGTAGACGGATGGAGGAGCGCGTGCCATGATGCGCGCTCGGCCGGAGGGGCCGGGGCGGGGGCCCCGCCCGACGGCGATCCACGACGCCGGGGGTGCGTCCGATGATCCCGAGGTCCCTGTCCGCCGGCATCGCGCCGGCCACGCTGCTGTGCGCGATCGTCCTGTCGCTGCTGCCGTCGCAGGCGTCGGCGCAGGCCGGCTGCGCCGACGCCGACGCGCGCGCCGGCACGGTGCCGGCCCTCGCCTTCTCCACGTCGGTGCGCTGCCTGATCAGCGCGGAGCGCGGCGCCCGGGGCATGCGCGGCCTGCGCGACGACCGCCAGCTGCGGATCGCCGCGACGCGCCACACCACCGACATGATCGCGCTGCGCTACTTCGAGCACGTCAGCCCGAGCGGCGTGACGATGCAGGAGCGCGTCGCGGCGACGGGCTACGAGGACGGCACGTCCTCGTGGAGCATCGGCGAGGTGCTCGCCTGGGGCACGGGCGCCCGGTCCACGCCGCACGGCGTGGTGGCGGGCTGGATGGCCAGCCCGCCCCATCGCGCGATCGTCCTGGACCCGGCCATGCGCGACATCGGCGTCGCGCTCATGGACCAGACGCCGCTGCCGGGCTCACGGGCCGGCGTCACGGTCACCGCCGAGCTCGGGCGGCGCACCCGGCAGGCGGGCGTCAGACGCGCTGGATGAGCGTCCCGGTGCCCAGCCCGCCGCCGCAGCACATCGTCACGAGGCCGAGCTCCTTGTCCTCGTCCTCCAGCGTGTGCAGGAGCGTGGTGATGAGGCGGGCGCCCGAGGAGCCCAGCGGGTGCCCCAGGGCCATGGCGCCGCCGCGCACGTTGACGCGGTCCATGTCGGGCTTGTGCTCGCGTGCCCAGGCCAGGACCACCGGCGCGAAGGCCTCGTTGACCTCGAAGCGGTCGATGTCGCCGATGGCCATCCCGTTGCGCTGCAGGATCTTGTGGGTCGCGGGGATGGGCCCCTCGAGCATCTTCACCGGGTCGCAGCCGACGGTCGTCTGGTCGACGATCCGCGCCCGCGGGCGCAGCCCGAGCTGATCGGCCTTCTCGCGGGTCATGAGCAGCACGGCCGCGGCGCCGTCGGAGATCTGCGACGCGTTGCCCGCGGTGACCTTGCCGTCGGGCTTGAAGGCGGGCTTGAGCGCCGACAGCGTCTCCAGCGAGGTCTGCGGGCGGATGCCCTGGTCGGCGACCACCGGGCCGTCGGCGCCGTCGATCTCGATGAGCTCGCGGGTGAAGAGGCCCTCCTCGGTGGCGCGCGCGGCGTTGCGGTGCGAGCGCACGGCGAGCTCGTCCATCTCCGCGCGGGTGATCTCCCACTCGTCGGCGATCATCTCCGCGCCCAGGCCCTGCCCGACGATGTTGTGCTCCTTCATGAGCTTGGGCGTGAAGGCCTGCCCGAAGAGCTCCTGGGCCTTGAAGCCGTCGGCGAAGGAGATGTGGCCCATGTGCTCCACCCCGGAGCCGATGGCCACGTCGTGGACGCCGGCCGCGATGAGCGCGGCGCCGAAGTTCACCGCCTGCTGGGCGGAGCCGCACTGGCGGTCGACCGTCGTCGCGGGCACCTCGATCGGCAGCCCCTCCCCCAGCCACGCGTTGCGGCCGATGTTGAAGCCCTGCTCGCCGAACTGCTGCACGCAGCCCGCGATGACGTCCTCGACCTCGGCGGGATCGACGCCCGCGCGCCGCAGCAGCTCGGTGTACGTCGCCCCGAGGAGGTCCGACGGGTGCGTGTCGCGGAACACGCCCTTCTCCCGGTGCCCGCGCCCGACCGGCGTGCGGACGGCCTCCACGATGACGACCTCTCGACCCTGCTGACCGCTCATGCTGGGAACTGCCTCCTGGATGGGTGAACGCCGTGTCGACGACGGTGCTGGTTGACTGGTACGCCAGCGTTCATTCGACGACCTCAGGAGCCATCATCCCAGTGGAGTCCCCTCTCGGCATCGCGGGCAGCGGTGCGATCGCCACCGGCCTCGCCGCCACCGCCGCCTCGCACGCCGACGTCATCCTGTGGGCGCGCTCCGACGCGTCCGCCGATCGGGCCCGGAAGGCCGTGGACAAGCTGTGCTCGCGCTCGGAGACGGCCGACGCCGCCCGGGTGACGATCACCACCGACCTCGCCGACCTCGGGCAGGCCACGGCCGTCATCGAGGCGATCTCCGAGGAGCACGACCAGAAGGTCGAGCTGCTGCGGAAGGTCGTCGAGGTGGCCACGGACGACGCGCTCATCGCCACGACGACGTCGTCGCTGTCGGTCGAGAAGCTGGCCGAGGAGGCCGGAGGCATCGCCGAGCGCTTCTGCGGCCTGCACGTCTTCAACCCGGTGCCGCGGATGAAGCTCGTGGAGCTCGTCTTCCCGCAGGCCGCGTCGTCGTCGACCCGCGACCGCGCGGCGGCCCTCTGCGAGGAGCTCGAGAAGACCGCCGTGGAGGTCCCCGACGTCCCGGGCTTCGTGGTCAACCGCCTGCTCTTCCCGTTCCTCTTCAGCGCCGTGGTGCTCATGGAGGAGACCGGCCTGACCGCCGAGGCGGTCGACGAGTGCATGAAGCTCGGCGCGGGCCACCCGATGGGGCCGCTCGGCCTGCTGGACTTCGTGGGCCTGGACGTCTCGGTGGCCATCGGCGAGTCGGTCGGCACGGAGATCCCGCGGACCTGCCGCGAGAAGATCGCCGCCGGCGAGCTGGGCAAGAAGTCCGGGAAGGGCTTCTACACCTACGGCTGACGGCGGTGGTGGTAGCCGTGGGCGCGGCGGAAGCCGTGCCTGCGGTACAGCGCCTGGGCCGGGTTGTCGCGCAGCACCTGCAGGTAGGCGCGCTGCGCGCCCGCCTCGCGGCCCCAGGCCACCAGCGCCCGCAGGACCGCGGTGCCCTCGCCGCGGCCGCGCGCCGCAGGCGCCGTCGCGAGGCTGAAGAGCCCGACCACGGGCTCCTCGGGGTCGCGCACGGCCACGCCGACCGCCGCGCCGCCCGCACCGAACGCGTAGGCCGCCCGGCCCTCCAGCGGCGCGAGCACGAGGTCCACGTGCGCGGCGACGTCGGCCTCCTCGCGCTCCTCGGCCCGCCCCCACGCCTGTGCCCAGCGCGCCGTCGGGCGCTCCAGCAGCGCGACGGGGCGGTCCGGCTCGCCCACGGCGCCCACGTCGGCGACGAGGACGTCTGCGGCCGTGTGGGCGAGGTAGCCGCGGGCGTCGAGCTGCTCGTCGAGCTCGCCGAGGCCGTCCAGCGGCTCGACCTGCACCGCGGCGCGCAGGCCGCGCGTGGCGTACCAGGCCTCCAGCACGTCGAGATCCGGGTCCGCCCGCAGCGCCAGCGCCCCGTTGGAGCGCGCGCGGTCCAGGCCGGGCGTCGCGCGCAGCAGCCAGCCGCCCGCCTGCTCGGTCTCGGTGGCGGGCCACCCGCGGGCGGCGGCGAGGCGCAGGGCGAGGTCGTCCACGCCGTGCAGGATGGCGGAGGATGCGCGGCGTGCTCCGCGTCCACCGCATCCCGTTCTCCACCAACGTGGAGCGCGTCGCGCTCGCCGCGGGCCACAAGGGCCTGGAGGTCGCGTGGGTCGACCACGACCCGGCCGACCGCTCGGGCCTGGTGGCGGTCTCGGGCCAGCCGCTCGCGCCGGTGGCCGAGCTGGACGACGGCCGGGTCATCAGCGACTCGCCGGTCATCCTGCGCGCGCTCGAGGCGCTCGTGCCCGAGCCCGCGCTGTGGCCGGCCGAGCCCGCCGCCCGGGCGCGGGCCGGCGTGCTCATCGAGTGGTTCGACGCGTGCTGGAAGCCCGCGCCCAACCGCATCGCCGACGGGACGGCCCGGCCGGGGGACGCGGCCGAGCTGCGCGAGCGCACGGCGCGGATCGAGGGGCTGCTGGCCGACGGGCGCCCGTTCCTGTCCGGCGAGGCGTTCGGCATCGCCGACGTGACCATCGCGCCGTTCCTGCGCCTCTGCGGCGTCCCGCCCGTGCCCGGCGACGACGACCCGTTCCACGCCGTCCTGGCCGCGGTGCCGGTGGGCCCGGCCACCCGCGCGTGGGTCGCGCGGGTCGCGGCGCGGCCCCGGGCCTAGGCGCTCAGCCGAGGTCGGGCGGCAGCGGCTGCTCGGCCGGCGGCCGGCCGGCGTCGGCGGGCTCGTCCCAGCCGCTGTAGGCGGTGGTGTCGCCGCGCTCGTGCGTCCCGCGCGCGCCGAGGGCCAGCACGACCACGGGCTCGTCGAACGGGTTGGTGAGCTGGCGGCGGGTCTCCGGCGCCACCCGCACGAGGTCGTCGCGGCCGAGCTCCAGCGTGCCGTCGTCGAGGACGAGCAGCAGGCGCCCGGAGAGCACGAGGTAGGCCTCCTCCTGCTCGGCGTGGCGGTGGACGCGGTTGCGCTGCCCCGCCTGCAGGGTGACGACGGTGAGGCCGGCGCTGCGCAGCCCGAGCTCCTCGCCGACGCGGGTCATGCGCTCCGTGGCCTGCGTCGGCAGGCGCGCGGTCGTGACGCCCTCGGGCATCAGGCCGGCGGGGCGAGCGCGTCGAGGGTGGCGACGTCCTCGGGGGTGAGCCGAAGCTCCCCGGAGGCGAGGTTCTCCTCGAGGTGGGCCAGCGACGAGGTGCCCGGGATGAGCAGCACGTGCTCGTCGTGGGCCAGCAGCCAGGCCAGCGCGACCTGGGTGGTCGTCGCGCCGTGCGACTCGGCGATCGTCCGCACGACCGGGTCCTCGCGGGGGTTGGCCACCGCACCGAAGCCCGAGCCCACCGGGAAGAACGGCACGTAGGCGATGTCCTGCTCGGCGCAGCGGCGCAGGACGTCCTCGCCGCCGCGCTCCAGCACGTTGAAGGGGTTCTGCACGCAGGCGATCTCGGTCATGGCCAGCGCCTCGTCGAGCTGGGCGAGCGTGCAGTTGCTCAGGCCGATGTGGCCGATCTTGCCCTCCTCGCGCAGCGCGACCATCTCGGCGAGCTGGTCGGCCAGCGGCACCTCGCCGCCGCCCTCGGCCTCGCCCATCAGACGCAGGTTGGAGGCGTGGACGTGCTCCACGCCGAGCTGCGCGAGGTCCTTCTCGATGCCCTCGCGCAGCTGCTCGGGGCGCTGGGACGGGATCCAGGAGGCGTCGTCGGCGCGGGCGCCGCCGAGCTTGGTGACGATGCGCAGCTCGTCGCCGTACGGGGAGAGCGCCTCGCGGATGAGCTCGTTGGCGACGTCGGGCCCGTAGTACCAGGCCGTGTCGATGTGGTCGACGCCCGCCTCGACGGCGCGGCGCAGGACCGCGAGCGCCTCGGGGCGGTCGCGCGGGGGGCCGAAGACGTGGGGGCCGGGGAGCTGCATCGCGCCGAAGCCGACGCGGTTGACGGTGGCGGAGCCGAGGCGGGCCGTGCTGGACATGCCCCGACGCTACCCGGCCGCCGGGAGCCCGCCCCTCCGGTCGAGCAGCGCGAGCGCCGCGAGCGTGCTCGAGTCGCGCACGCGGCCCTCGACCACGGCGGCGTCCAGCTCGGCCGGGGTGAGCGCCACCACCCGCATGCCGCTGGCCTCCTCCTCGCGGCCGCGGTCGGCCTCCCCCTGGGTGAGCCCGGTGGCCAGCCAGCAGTCGAAGCCCTGGCTCGTGCCGCCCACCCCCGTCCACAGGTGGCCGAGGTGGCGCAGGGAGGCCGCGGTCAGGCCGGTCTCCTCGCGCAGCTCCATGCGGGCGAGCGCCTCGGGGCCGCCCGCGCCGGGATCGCCCGGGTCCCACCCGCCCTGGGGCAGCTCCAGCGACCAGGCGCCGACGGGGTGGCGGTGCTGCTCGACGAGCCACAGGCGCTCGCCGTCCCAGGGCACGAGGCAGGCGAAGTCGCGTCGCACGACGACGCCGTAGAGGCCCTGGGAGCCATCCGGGCGGACGAAGGTGTCCTCGCGCACGGCCATCCAGGGGTTCTCGTAGGCGACGCGCGAGGAGACGACGTGGAGCATCGCTGCCATGCTGGCAGCCGAATGGACGTCGGCTTCTACGAGCTCACGCTGCGCGAGCCCCCGCTCAAGCCCCTCCCGGAGCTCGAGCCGGCCCCCGTCACCTCCGAGGTCGGGGCGCTGCGCCAGGCCATCGTCCACCGCCCCGGGCCCGAGCTCGAGCGGCTCACCCCGCACAACCGCTCCGCGCTGCTCTTCGACGACGTGCTGTGGCTGGAGCGCGCCCAGGCCGAGCACGACGCGCTGCGCCGCGTGCTGGAGGACCACGACGTCGAGGTGCTCGACCTCGAGCCGCTGCTGGCCGGCGCGCTCGTCCACGAGGAGGCGCGCGAGGCCGTGCTGCGCGCGACGCTCGCCTCGGCCGACCTCGGCCCCGGCCTCCTCGCCGACGTCGTCGCCTGGCTCGGGGAGCTCGGCGCCGACGAGCTGGCCGACCGCTGCATCCAGGGGCTCTCCTACGGCGACCTGCCCTTCGCGTCGGGCTCGCTGCCCGCCCACGTCGCGCGGCCCGACGACCTCGTCATCCCGCCGCTGCCCAACACCTACTTCATGCGCGACCCGGCCACCTGGGTCGGCCGCGGCGTCGTCCTCAGCGCGATGACCCACCGGGTCCGCGCCCGCGAGGTCGTCCACCTCGAGGCGATCGTCCGCCACCACGAGCGCATCCGCCAGACCGCCCCGCGCGTCTGGAAGGAGGACCGCACCGTCGGCGCGACGCTCGAGGGCGGCGACGTGCTCGTGCTCGACGACGGCGTCCTGGCCGTGGGCTGCGGCGGCCGGACGGGCCCCGGCACGGTGGAGCGCCTCGCCGCCGAGCTCTTCTCGGCCGGCGCGGCGCGCGAGATCATCGCGGTCATGCTGCCGAGCGACCTCGGCGACCACACCCGCGGCGTGCACCTCGACAGCGTCCTCTGCCAGGTCGACCGCGACGCGTTCATCGTCTACGCCGACCTGCTCGCGCACGTCCGCACGTTCCGCCTGCGCCCCGGCGCCGGCGGCCGGGTGCAGGTCGAGTCCCAGGACGACCTGCCCTCCACGCTGGCGCGCGCGCTCGGCGTCGACGGGCTGCGCCTGCTCGACACGGGCGACGACGCCTCGAGCTCGCAGCGCGAGCACGCCGCGCACGCCTCCAACGTCCTCGCGCTCGCGCCGGGCGTCGTCGTGGCCTACGAGCGCAACGTGCGCTCGATCAAGCGCCTGCGCGAGGCCGGCGTGGAGGTCCTGGAGGTCGCGGGGTCCGAGCTCGGCCGCGGGCGCAGCGGGCCGCGGGGCATGGTCTGCCCGCTCGCGCGCGAAGCGCCCGACGCCTAGGGCTCCTAGCTCGAGCTGACCAGCCCGTCGATCGTCTGGGCCAGGGCGAGGTCCAGCGCGGTGACGCCGCCGACGCTGTGCGTCGAGCTGGTCACGCGGACGTGGCGGTAGGAGTGCAGCAGGAGGTCGGGGTGGTGGCCGGCCTCCTCCGCCGCCCGGCCGACGCGGTTGACGAAGGCCAGCGCCTGGCGGAAGTCGGCGAAGGTCACGTCGCGGGCGATCCCCTCCCCCACCCGCTGCCAGCGGCCGCCGTCCAGGCGCTGGTCGATCTCCTCGGGAGCGAGCGGGTCCATGGGAGCCGCCTACCCGCGAGCTGCCGATCCGCCCCGCTGGGAGGGCTCGATCCGCAGGTCGCGGTCCCTACCCTCGGGCCATGCGGATCATCTCGCTCGTCCCCCACGCGACCGAGCTGCTCTACGCGCTCGGCCTCGGGGACCAGGTCGTCGGCGTCACCCACGAGTGCGACTTCCCGGCCGACGCCGCCACGAAGGAGATCGTCACCCGCGACAAGCTCCCGAAGGGCCTCACCGCCGGGCAGATCGACGCGGCCGTCCGCGCCGCGACCGCCGACGGCGGCTCGATCTACGCGCTGGACGACGACAAGCTGCGCTGGCTGGAGCCCGACCTCATCGTCACCCAGGACCTCTGCGCGGTCTGCGCGGTCTCCGCCGACGACGTCCGCCAGATCGCCGAGGAGCTGCTCTCCCAGCCCCAGGTCCTGTCGCTGGACCCGACGACCATCGGCGAGACCATGGCCGACATCCGCACCGTGGCCCAGGCCACCGGGACCGAGCGCGCCGCCGTGGACCTCGTGGCCCGCCAGCGGGCGCGCATCGACGCCGTGCGCAAGGCCGTCAAGGGCGCCGAGCCCAGGCGCGTGGCCTGCCTGGAGTGGCTGGACCCGGTGTTCGTCGGCGGGCACTGGACGCCGCAGCTCGTCGAGCTGGCGGGCGGCGTGGACGTCCTGGGCTTCGCCGGGGAGCACTCCGAGCAGACGACCTGGGAGCTCGTCGCGGCCACGCAGCCCGAGCTCGTCGTCTGCATGCCCTGCGGCTACGACGCGCCGCGGGCCCACCTCGAGGCCGAGCTCTTCGCCCACGAGCTGCGCCGCCTCGGCGCCGAGCGGGTCGTCGCCGTGGACGCCGGCGCGACGTTCTCCCGGCCCGGGCCCCGGCTCGTGGACGGCCTGGAGCTCCTGGGCCACCTGCTGCACCCCGACCGCGTGCCCGCGCCCGAGGGCGTCGTGGCGCTCGATGTCGACCTCGGCGCAGCCGCGCCGCCCGCCGCGAGCTAGGAGAAGAGGCCCGTGGGCTGCCCGGCGGCCCACAGGGCGCCGATGACGCCCACGGCCCCGACCGCGACGATCGCCGCGTAGCCCGTCCAGGCCGGGAGGCCGCGGCGCTGGACCTGATCGAGCGCGACGGCGCACAGGCCGCCGCCGATGAGCCCGCCGACGTGGCCGCCGACCGACACGTTCGGGATCACGAAGGAGAGCACGAGGTTGACGACGATCAACCCGCCGAGGCTCCCGAGGATCCCGCCGGCGAACGGGTCCTGGCCGCGGGCGCGCATCTCCAGCACCGCGAAGCCCATGAGGCCGAAGACCGCGCCCGAGGCGCCCACGGTGTACTGGTCGGGCACGAGCAGCAGCGCGCCGAACGAGCCCGTCAGCAGCGCCGCGAAGTACACCAGGCCGAAGCGCACGCGCCCGAGCGCCGGCTCGAGCATCTGCCCGAGGACGTAGAGCAGGTACATGTTGAAGCCGATGTGGATGATGCCGCCGTGCTGGAAGGCGCCGGTGACCAGGCGCCACACCTCGCCGTTGGCCACGTCGGGGCCGTCCAGCGCGAGGCGCTGCTCCCACGCGCCGACCCCGGCCGATCCGAAGCCGAGGTTCCCCGAGGGGAGCCACAGCACGACGTTGAGGATGATCAGCGCGATGGTCACGTTGATCGTCGGGTTGGAGATGTCGCGCATCGTCCGCACCTGCGTCTTCTGCCGGCTGCACTCGGGGCAGCGCATGCCGACCGGCGTCGGCGTCATGCACGACGGGCAGATCGGCCGGCCGCAGTTGGAGCACTGCACCGCCGTCTCGCGGTCGGGATGGCGGTAGCACGTCTGAGTCGCGGTGGCCACGGGATCCCAGACGGTACTCAGGGCACCTTCACCGGTGCTGAAGCACCGGCGCCCGGTGCCCCGGGCTACAGCTTCGCCGTGATGACGGGCCTGCTGGTCGGCTTGCCCGTCGGGGAGCCACCGGGCTGCTCGGCCGAGACGAGCACGGCCTTGACGCCGCGCACGGGCTCGGCCACGCGCACGCGCACCGAGCCGTCCTTGGGCGGCGAGAAGAGCGTGCGGCTCGGGCGGACCGCGCCGTCGGCGCCCTGCAGCCACACCTGGTAGACGCGGCCCGCGGGCGGCGCCGCGAGGTCTTGGACGTCCAGGGTGGCCGCGTCGTCGGCGGTGAGCACGACGTTGGCGCCCGTGGCGCCGGTGACCACGGCGGGCACGGTGCGCGCCGCCTGGACCGTCGGCGCCGAGGGATCGCTGCCGTCGAGCTGGGTGCCCACGGCGACCCCCACGGCCAGCACGCCCACGGCGAGCGCGCCCGCGAGGGCGGGACGCGGCAGCCACGCCCAGCGGCGGCGCTCGCGACGCGCGGGCGCCGGGGCGGCGG
>CAXUES010000007.1:0-10243 GCA_964250185.1 uncultured Solirubrobacteraceae bacterium
CTCGCCCTTCGCGGGCGTCCGGGTCGTCGCGCGCGCCGGCGTCGTCCGGGCCCCCGACGGTGTGCTCGCGGGGAGCGCCCACGGCCTCGACGCGGGCCTGCGCCGGCTCGTCGCCCTCGGCGTCCCGCTCGCCGAGGCCGTCCACGCAGTGACCGCCGCGC
Source organism: uncultured Solirubrobacteraceae bacterium (assembly GCA_964250185.1). Classification (GTDB taxonomy): domain Bacteria; phylum Actinomycetota; class Thermoleophilia; order Solirubrobacterales; family Solirubrobacteraceae; genus Paraconexibacter. The sequence goes on from CAXUES010000007.1 coordinate 162, forward strand.
CGGCGGCGCTGCTGCGCCGCACCGACGTCGGCCGCCTGGAGATCGGCGGCCCGGCGGACCTCTGCGTGCTCGACGAGCACCTCGAGGTCGCGCGGGTCCTGCTCGGCGGCCGCGAGGTCCACGCGGCCTGAGGGTCAGCCGACGAGCGCCTGCAGCTCGTCGGCCAGCGCGGGCGGCGCGACGAGCACACCCTGGGGCCGATCGCCGTCCGCCTCCAGGGTGCGGACCTCCAGGCCCACGCCGGCGCACAGCAGCGTCCCCGCCGCGATGTCCCAGGCCTTCACGCCGCGCTCGTAGTAGCAGTCCAGGCGGCCCGCGGCCGTCCACGCGAGGTCGAGCGCGGCGGCACCGGCCCGGCGGATGTCGCGCACCGCGGGCAGCACGCGGCCCAGCGCCTCGCCCTGCAGCGCCCGCACGGAGGCGTCGTAGCCGAAGCCGGTAGCCACGAGCGCCTGCCCGAGGTCGTCCGCGAGCGGCCGGCGCTGGAGCGCGACGCCGTCGAGGGTCGGCTCCTCCCCCACCGCCACCGCCCACTCGGCGCCGCCGACGGGATCGAGCACGACGCCCGCGCGCCCCTCGCAGGCGACGCTGATGCACCACTGCGGCAGGCCGAAGAGGTAGTTCGTCGTGCCGTCGAGCGGGTCGACGATCCAGCGCAGCCCCGTGGTCCCCGGCTCGTCGTCGCCCTCCTCGCCCATGAGGGCGTCGTCGGGGCGACGCTCGGCGAGCACCTCGCGGATGGTCCGCTCGGCCTCGCGGTCGGCCTCGGAGACGAGGTCGGTCGAGGTCGACTTGCGCTCCAGGCCCTCCGCGGCGGCGCCGAAGCGCGAGAGCAGGCCCGGGACCGCCGCCCGCGCCGCGGCGCGCGCGACGTCGAGCAGCTCGGCGTTCATCGGCTCGCTCACGAGACGGCCGGCCGGGCGTCGGCCCAGGGGCGGGCCTCCTCGAGCTGGGCGGCCAGCGCGAGCAGCCGCGCGTCCGCGCCGCGCGGCCCGACGAGCTGGACCGAGAGCGGCAGGCCCTCGCGGTCGAAGCCGGACGGGACCGTCGTGGCGGGCTGCCCCGTGACGTTCCACGTGGCGCAGTAGGGCAGGCGCAGCGACTCCTGCGCGCGGGTGGCCAGCGCGCCCGTGAGCTGGAAGCGCCCGACCTCGAACGGCGGACCGCCGACCGTCGGGTAGAGCAGGACGTCCACGTCGTCGAAGAGCCTGGCGATCCGGCCGTAGGCCTCCTCGCGGGCCCGGGCGGCGCGCAGCACGCGCCGCGGGATGAGCCGGCCCGCGCGGGCCATGTCGCGCGTGCGCCGCTCCAGGCGCTCGGGATGCGCGAGCGCGTCGACGTCGTCGACCAGGCCCCGCGTCGCGCGCACGAGCGCGTCGGAGGCCAGGAGCGGATGCAGGTCGGGATCCCGCGGGACGACCTGGTGGCCCAGGTCGCGCAGCAGGTCGACGGTCCGCTCGAGCACCTCGCGCTGCTCGAGGCCCGCGCGGATCGGCAGGCCGCCGGGCACCGCGGTGGACACCGCGATGCGCAGACGGTCGGCGTTGGCCGACGCCGCGGCATCCACGAAGGAGGCGACGTGGCCGTCGGCGCCCGCGACGGCCGTCGCGTCGAGGAAGAGGGCCGCGTCCCGCACCGAGCGGGCGAGCGGCCCGACGACCGCCAGGCCGTTCCAGCCGTCGGTGTGCGGCTCGATCGACGTCAGCCCGCGCGTCGGCTTGTGGCCGATGAGCCCGCACCACGCGGCGGGGATCCGCACGGAGCCCAGGCCGTCGGTCCCCAGGCCGACCGCGCACATCCCGGAGGCCACCGCGGCGCCGGTGCCGCCGCTGGAGCCGCCCGAGGTGACCGACGTGTTCCACGGGTTGCGCGTGGCGCCGAAGGTGACCGTCTCGGTGGAGCCGAAGAGCGTGAGCTCCGGGACGTTGGTCTTGCCGAGCAGCGTGGCGCCCGCGGCGCGCAGCGCGGCGACCGCGGCGGCGTCCTCGGCCACGGCGGGCCCGTGGGCGCTGCTGCCCCACGCGGTGACCTCACCGGCGAGGTCGGTGTCGTCCTTGATCGCCACGCAGACGCCGTCGAGCGGACGGGCGTCCGGCGTGCCGCGGCGGGCGTCGGCGACGTCGGCCTGGGCGAGCGCCTGCTCGGCCAGCACGACCCGCCAGGCGTTGAGCTGCGGATCGAGGCGCTCGATCCGGGCGAGGTAGGCCTCGCAGAGCTCGCGCGCCGTGACCTCCCCGTCGGCGACCAGCGCGGCCTGTCGGGCGGCGCCGGCGAAGGCGATCTCGTCGGCGACCATGGCGCGAGCCTACCGGGCGCGCCGTGACCCACCGGCCCCGCCCCACGCGGGCCTGGGTACCGTCCGCAGCGCCCGATGGAGCCCGCCGAGATCGTCCGACACGTGACCGCCCACGAGCACCGGCGCGGCGGCTCGGACGCCGAGCGGCGCGCCGCGCTCGGGCTCGCCGACCTCCTGCGCAGCGAGGGCGGCCGGAGCGCCCGCGTCCACGTGCAGCCGCGCTGGGTGCGCCCCCACGGCGCGCTCGTGCAGGCCGCGCTCGCCCTGCTCGGCGTGGCGGCGAGCGTGGTGTCGGTCGGCACCCCGCGGGTCGGGCTCGGCCTCGCGCTGACCGCTGTCGTGCTGCTGGCCGGCGACGTGACCGGCCGCGCGCGCGTGCTGCGCGTCCTCACCGCCGCGCGGGCCACCCAGGACATCGAGTCGCGCGACCGGCGCACCGACGCGCGGGTGCGGCTGGTCATCTGCGCCTCGACCGACGCGCCGGGCACCGGGCTCCTCGACGCCGGCGCGCTCCCCCGGCTGGGCGCCCGCCTGCGCCGGCGCACGCGCGGCCGCCTCCCGGGTCCGCTCGGGTGGCTCGCGGCGGCGCTCGTGCTCGTCGCCGCGGGCACCGCCGCACGCGTCGCCGGGGCCGAGGGCCTGCTCCTCGGCGCCGTCCAGCTCGTCCCCACCGTCGGCGCGCTCCTGCTCGCGGCGATGCTGCTCGATCGCGACCTGGCACGGGCGCAGGCCCGGGGCGCCGGCGCCAACGCGAGCGCCGCCGCGGCGGCGCTGGAGCTCGCGGCACGGCTGCGTGCGCGGCCCCCGCGCGCGCTGGCTGTCGACGTCGTGCTCGCGGGGGCCGGGGAGCCGGAGGGCCTGGGCTTCGCCGCGTGGCGCGCGGCGCGCGCCCGCGAGGGCCTGCGCGCCGACGAGGTCGCGGTGCTCGCGTTCGGGCCGTGCGCCGCCGGGGAGCCCGTCTGGCTGGAGCGCGAGGGGCTCGTCCGCGCGCGCCGTCCCCACCCGCAGCTGCTGGCGCTCGCCCGTCGCGTCGGGCCGCCGCTCGGCGCCCGGGCCGGCGTCGCGCGCACCGCCTCCCCCGCCCGCATCGCCACGGGCCGCCGCTGGCCGGCCATCGCGCTGCGCACCGACGGCGCCGCGGAGGACGCCGACGAGGTCGACCCGCGCGCCATCGAGCGCACGGTGACCTTCGCCGAGGCGCTCGTGCGCGGCCTGGACGACGAGCTCGGCCCACCGCCCGCCCGGCCCGCCCCCGCACCGGAGTCGGCCCGTGCGGCGCGCCGGCGCGGCGCCCGGGCGACGAGCTAGCGCAGCCGAGGGAGCGGCAGCGGCTCGGGGACGTCGGCCCCCGCGTCGGGCGGCTCGGGCGCGGGCGTCGTCGGGCGCAGGCCGACCGCGAGCATGCTCCCCGCCGCGAGTCCGAGCACGAGCGGCCAGCCCAGCAGCGAGTCCCCCGAGGACGCGCTGAGGGCGAACAGCACGAGGTCGACGACGCCGACGAGCACGGCGCCGCGCTGGCGGTCGATCGCGCCGTAGGCGACCAGCCCGAAGCCGACGACGAGCGCGACGAGCTCCCAGCCCCAGCCCGTCGGCGACAGCCCGGGGACCCCGGCCACCACGAGCACCCCGAGCTGCGGCAGGCCGACGATGAGCGCCACGGCCACGCCACCCGCCCCCGCGAGCTGCGCGGCGTGGGTCGGGCGGTGGTCGCGCAGGACGATCGCCCCCAGCGCGAGCCCGAGGGAGCTGAGCAGCAGGAGCAGGCGCACGACGCCGTCGGACGGGTCGGCGAGCCAGCACGCCACCGCCACCGGCCACGCGACCGCCACCAGCCCGAGGACGAGCGTGGCCGTCGCCGCGCGGAAGCGGCGCAGCGCGAGCGCCACGAGGCCGACCAGGCCGATCGCCCAGGTCGCCGTGCCCGCGCTCGGCACGTCGGTGAGCACGTCCACCAGGCGGGCGATCGCCAGCCCGGCGAAGGCGAGCGCGCAGGCCACGAGCGAGGAGACGTACGGCCGGTCCTCCGGCGCCAGGCCGGCCAGCAGCAGCCCGACGACCGCCAGCGCGGCGAGGGCGAGGACGAGCTGCGTGCCCGCCGGCCAGCTCATCCGCAGCTGCACGACGAGCACGAGCACCGTCAGCACGACGACGCCCGCCGCGACCTGGTCGCCGCGGAAGGGTGGGACCCGTGGGCGGTTCAGGCCGAGGCCCCCGCTCCCGCCCGCGCCCGGCGCGCGAGCTCGACGGTGGCCGCGCGCAGCCCGTCGCGCTCCAGCAGCGGCGCGGCGAAGGCGATCCGCGCGGGCGCGCGGCCGCGCGGCGTCTCCACGAGCAGGTCGAGGCCGAGCTGGTCGGCGCCCGTGCAGCTCGCCGCGGTCGCGTCGGGGTGCCCGGCGAGCGCGCGGGCCATCTCGAGCAGGGCGTCGGCGTGGTCGGCGTTGAGGTGCTCCACCGCACCGGCCGCCGCGGGCGCCACGGGATCGGCGGCCGCTGCGGCGTAGTCGGCGCCCTCGGCCGAGGCCATGCGCCCGTACCCGCCGACCCAGCGCACGCGCTCCACCACCAGCGTGCGCAGGGAGAAGTCGCCGAAGTCGACGTACACGGCGGCGGAGGGCACCTGCGCGATGAGCGCCTCGCGAGCGGCCGCTCCCACCTCATCCGCGGCGAGCTGCGCCCGTCCCGCGAGCGTCACCCGCGCCGCGGCCAGCGGGTCCGCCCCGATCGGCCCGCACACCAAGAGGCTCGCGCGCGGGTCGGCGCGCAGGTTGCGCTCGTGCTCGGCCAGCCCGGAGAGGCACAGGACGGGCGCGCCGTCGGGCAGCTGCGCGTAGGCGACCAACGAGGCCCAGGGCGTGCCGTCCTCGCTCAGGGTGGCCAGCGTCGCGATGTGCGTCTGGGCCACCAGCGTGCGCGCCTCGACCGCGGGCGAGGGCCGCGGCGCGTCGGGCACCGCCACGAGCGGCGGGGGGACCGTGGGCGCGGAGCCCGGCACGTCGTGGTCGCTCATGGCGCTGGACGATGGCAGGCACGCACCAACTACGCTCGCGCCATGCCCATCGTGGAGACCGAGGACCGCGGCAGCGTCCGCCACGTCGTGCTCAACCGGCCCGAGAAGCGCAACGCGATCGACGAGGCGACCATCCGCGCCCTGCGCGACGCCTTCGAGGACGCGGCCGCCGACGACGACGTCCGCGCGGTCGTCCTGCGCGGCAACGGCCCGATGTTCTCCAGCGGCATGGACTTCTCCGCCCTGGGCGCCCTCGCGGCCGACCCGGGCTCGATCCGCACGTTCCGCCGCCCGATCCTGGAGACGTGGAACCTGCTGGAGGAGATGGCCAAGCCGACCATCGCCCAGCTGCACGGCGCGTGCATCGGCGGGGCCCTCGAGCTCGCCCTCGCCTGCGACCTGCGCACCATGGCCTCCGACGCCATCTGCGGGATGCCCGAGACGCGCATCGGCCTCATGCCCGACGTCGGCGGCTCCTCGCGGCTGCCCTCGATCGTCGGCCTCGGCCGGGCCAAGGAGCTCGTCATGGCCTCCAAGCTCATCGACGGGACCGAGGCCGAGCGCATCGGCCTGGTCAACCGCATCGCGCCCGCCGACGAGCTCGAGGCGACGACGCAGGCGCTTGTCGACGAGCTCCTGGGCTGCGCGCCGATCGCCGTGGGTGCGGCCAAGCGCGTCCTGGACGCCGCGGCCAAGCCCGCCCTGTCGGTGACGCTGGAGCTCGAGGTGACGCTGCAGGAGATCTGCGCGCGCACCGAGGACTTCGGCGAGGCGACGCGCGCCTTCGCCGAGAAGCGCCCCGCCGCCTTCACGGGCCGCTAGTGGCCACGCCCGACGGCCCCGTCGTCGTCCTCGCGGGCGGCACGGGCGGCGCGAAGCTCGCGCGGGGGATGCTCGACGTCGTCGGCGGCGAGTCGCTCGTGGTCGTGGCCAACACGGGCGACGACGTGGAGGTCCACGGCGCGCACGTCTCACCCGACCCCGACCTGTGCACCTTCTGGCTCGCCGACCGCATCGACGCGCGCGGCTGGGGCCTGGAGGGCGACACCTTCAACGTCATGGACGGCCTGCGCGAGCTCGGCGTCGACGTGTGGTTCAACCTCGGCGACCGCGACCTGGCCCTCGGCGTGGAGCGCGCCCGCCGGATCGCCGCGGGCACCCGGCTGACCACCACGCTGCGCGACGCCGGACGCTCGTACGGCCTCACCGCGCAGGTGCTGCCCATGGCCGACGAGCCCGTCCGCACCCGCGTCAGGGCCCACGACCGCTGGTGGGACTTCCAGGAGTTCATGATCGTCGGCCGCGGCGAGGGGCCCGTGCAGGACCTCGAGCTCGTGGGCGTGGAGGCGGCGAGCCCGCCGCCCGAGGTCCTCGAGGCGCTCGCGGGCGCCCGGGCCATCGTGCTCGGCCCGTCCAACCCGGTGATCTCGCTCGGCCCGGTCCTCGCGGTGCCGGGCATGGCGGCGGCGATCGCCGCCTCCCCCGCGCCCGTCGTGGCGGTCTCCCCGCTCGTCGGCGGCGCGGTCCTCAAGGGGCCGACCGACGCGTTCCTGGCCTGGGCGGGCCGCCCGCTCGACGTCACCGGCGTGGTCGCCCAGCTCGGCGAGGAGCTCCTCGACGGCGTGGTCCACGACGAGCGCGACGCCGAGCTCGGCGTCCCCGCCCTGATCACCGACACGCTCATGCGCGACGCCGACGACCGCGTCCGCCTGGCCCGCGAGGTCCTGACCTTCGCCCAGGGCCTGGCGTGACCGCCGCCCTGCGGACGCTGGCCATCGTGCCGGTCAAGCACCTCGAGGTGGCCAAGCAGCGCCTGGCCGCCGACCTGTCGCCGGGCACCCGCCGCGTCGTGATGGAGGCGATGGTCACCGACGTGCTCATCGCCCTGCGCCGCGCCGAGCAGGTCGACCAGGTGCTCGTGGTCACGGGCGAGAGCGCCATCGAGGCGCTCGCGCACGGCTACGGCGCCGACACCGTCGAGGACCCCGAGGACGCCTCGCACTCCGACGCCGCCCGCCGCGGCGTGCGCGAGGCGATGGCCCGCGGCGCGCGCCGCGTGCTGCTCGTCCCGGGCGACTGCCCGGCGCTGGATCCCAGGGAGGTCGACGCGCTCCTGCTGCGCCACGCCGCCGGCGACGGCGTCGTCGTGGTCCCCGACCGCCACGGCGACGGCACCAACGCGCTCGTCCTCACCCCGCCCGACGCGATGCACCCGGCCTTCGGACCGGGGTCGAAGGAGCGCCACGTCACCGCGGCCACCGTCGCGGGGATGGCGGTGACCGTCGACGAGGTCCCGTCGCTGGGGATGGACGTCGACACGCTGGCCGACCTCGACGCGCTGCGCGGCTTCCTCGCCGACCGCCACGGCGGCGCCGCGCACATGCGGGGGATGCTCTCCCGCCTCGGCCGGATGTGAGCGAGCCGCTCAGCCTGACCGCCGTCGCCGGCCTCCCCGAGGTCCGCGCGGGCGACGACCTCGCCGCGCTGCTGGCCGACCGCGCCGACACGCGGGCGGGCGACGTCCTCGTCATCGCCCACAAGGTCGTGTCCAAGGCCGAGGGGCGCACGGTCGCCCTGGCCGACGTCGAGCCGTCGGCCCGCGCCCGCGAGCTCGCCGGGCCGTGGGACAAGGACCCACGGCAGGTCGAGGTCGTCCTGCGCGAGTCGGTCGAGCTCGTGCGCGCCGAGCGCGGCGTGCTCATCTGCCGCACGCGCCACGGCTTCGTCTGCGCCAACGCGGGCGTCGACGCCTCCAACGCCGGCGTGGACGGCACGCTCGTGCTCCTGCCGACTGACCCCGACGCGAGCGCCCGCACCCTGCGCGCGCAGCTCCCCGGCCGCCCCGCGGTCGTCATCAGCGACTCCTTCGGCCGCGCGTGGCGCCACGGGCAGGTCGACGTGGCCATCGGCCTGGCCGGCCTGACGCCGCTGGAGGACTGGCGCGGGCGCCCGGACGCCGACGGGCGCACGATGCGCGCGACGTGGCTGGCCGTCGCCGACGCCGTCGCCGCGGCGGCCGAGCTCGTGCGGGTCAAGGACGCCGCCACCCCCGCGGTCCTGCTGCGCGGCCTGGACCGCCACGTCACCGAGGAGGACGGCCCCGGCGCCGGCGCGCTGCTGCGCTCCCGGGCCGAGGACCTCTTCGGCTGAGGCGTCCGTCCGCGGCGGGTCAGTCGATCGCGGTGACCTTCAGCCGGCGCGCGCCCCGCGGCGCGGCGACCTCGACGGTCCCGCCGACCTCCGCGCCCATGAGCGCCTGGGCCATCGGCGACTCCGAGGAGAGCTTGCCCTGCTTAATGTCGGCCTCGGTGGGCCCGACGAGCGTGTAGGTCATCTCGCGGTCGGTCGCCTCGTCGGTCACGTGGACCGTCGAGCCGAACGCGACGACGCCCCCGCCGCCCGCCGGCGCCTCCACGACGACCGCACGGCGCAGCCGGTCCTGCAGCTTGAGGATCTTGGTCTCCAGGTGCCCCTGGTCCTCCTTGGCGATGTGGTACTCGGCGTTCTCCTTGAGGTCGCCGAGCTCCCGGGCCATGTTGATGCGCTTGGCGATCTCCAGCCGCGCGGGACCCTCGAGCTCGCCGAGCTCGGCGTGCAGGGCCTTGAGGCCGTCGGGCGTGATCGCCCCTTCGTTCTGGTCGCTCATGCTGCCTCCTCCATCGCCAGCGGGAAGCGCCGGCGGATCTCGTAGGTCGTGGTGCGCTCCGCGGCCGGGCGGCCGGCGCGGTGCGCGGCCTCCACGAGCTCGTGCGGCTCGAGCTTGACGCCGTGGTCGGCGCCCGCCATCCGGCTGATGGACTCCTCCATGAGCGTCCCGCCGAGGTCGTTGACGCCCCAGCGCAGCGCCTCCGTGGCGGCGTCGAGGCCCATCTTCACCCACGAGGCCTGCACGTTGGCGATGCTCCGTCCCAGGGCGAGGCGGAAGACCGCGGTGTGCTTGAGGTTCTCCTCGCGGGAGAGCTCCTCGACGCCGTGCGTGCGCCCCAGCAACGTCTGGTGGGGCACGAAGGAGAGTGGCACGAACTCGGTGATGCCGCCCGTGCGCTCCTGCAGCTCGCGGATGACGCGCATGTGCTCCGCGAGCTCCCACGGCTCCTCGACGTGGCCGAACATGACCGTGGAGGTGGAGCGCAGCCCGGCCCGGTGGGAGGCCTCGATGACCTCGACCCAGCGGGCCACGGGGAGCTTGTTCGGCGAGATGCGCTCGCGCACGCCGTCATGGAGCACCTCGGCCGCGGTGCCCGGCGTGGAGCCCAGCCCCGCGTCGACCAGGCGCGCGAAGACCTCGTCGAGGCCCAGGCCGCTGACGTCGGCGATGTGGGCGATCTCCATCGGCGAGTACGCGTGGAGGTGCAGCTGGGGGGCGAGCTCCTTGGCGAAGCGCAGCCAGCCCAGGTAGTCCTCGATCGTCCAGTCCGGGTGGATGCCCGACTGGATGCACAGCTCGGTGGCACCGAAGTCCACGGCGGCGTGCACCCGCGCGGCGAAGTCCTCGCGGGAGTGCGTGGCGGCGTCCGGCGAGCGCTTGCCCTGCCCGAAGCCGCAGAACGCGCAGCCGACGATGCAGACGTTCGAGACGTTGATGTTGCGGTTGACCACGAAGGTCGCCGTGTCGCCCACGAGCTCGGCGCGCAGCTCGTCGGCGGCCTGGCGCAGGTCCTCGATGGCCTCCGGACGGTCCTCCGCGAAGAGCGCGGTGAGCTCCTCGGGATCCAGCCACTCGCCCGCGCGGCCCTTGGCGATGGCGGCGGGCACGAGCTCGCGCAGGGAGTCCAGCAG
>CAXUES010000007.1:10253-11468 GCA_964250185.1 uncultured Solirubrobacteraceae bacterium
GCTCCTCACGGCGGCCCGACCCGCGCCGCGGGATGAAGCTCCAGTAGCGCGCGCGGACGAGGTCCAGGACCCCCTGGGCCATCCACTCCGGGTCCAGGTACTGCGGGTAGGTGCACAGCCGCTCGACCACCGCGACGCCCATCGGCTTGAGGCGCTTGCGCACCTGGTGGGGGCCGGGGAACGGGTGCTCCGGGGAGATGTGGTCGCCGTTGGCGCTCAGGCCGCCGAGGTCGGTGGCGCCCGCCTCGATGAGCTGCGGCCACCACTCGGCGAGGTTCGGCGGCACCTGGATGCCCACGCCGGGGAGCTCCTCCTGGCAGGTGCGCACCAGGTCGGCCATCTCCTCGACGGAGACGCCCGTCGCCCAGACGGGCAGGTCGACGTCGGGGCGGACGCCGAGGCCCGTGCGCCAGAAGGCCTGCGCGGCCTCGTCGGCGATGTCCGCGACCTCCTCGCCGTAGTAGGAGTCGTGCGGGACGAAGTTCTGCAGGATGACCTCCTGCAGGTGGCCGTGCTCGGCGTGGACGGCGGCCAGCGCGCGCAGCGCCTCGATGCGGTCGGCGTGCGTCTCGCCGATCCCCACGAGGATCCCGCTGGTGAAGGGGATCTTCAGCTCGCCGGCGGTGCGGATGGCCTCCAGGCGCACCTCGGGGTGCTTGGTCGGCGAGCCCTGGTGGGCGACGAGATCGGTGCGGATCGACTCGAGCATGAGCCCCTGCGAGGCGCTCACCTCGCGCAGGCGCAGCATGTCCTCGCGGGAGAGCACGCCGAGGTTCGTGTGGGGCAGCAGTCCGCGCTCCATCGCGCGCTCGCAGGCCCACACGACGTAGCTCGTGAAGTCCTCGTGCCCGTAGGCGCGCAGCTGCTCGAGCACGCGCGGGTTGGACTCGGGTCGCTCCCCGGTCAGGACCAGGAGCTCCTTGGCGTTGCGGCGCACCGCCTGCTCGATCGTGTCGAGCACCTCCTCCGGGGTGTGGAGGTGGAACTGGTGGGTCTTGAAGGCGCAGTACTTGCAGAACGCCTGGCAGGTCCGCGACAGCGACAGGGTGTGGTTGCGCGAGAAGGTGACGCGGCGCCGCATGGTCGGAGGCTAGTGGCGGTCCTACGCTGCCGCCCCGCATGCCCGCCCGCCCCGCCGCCCTCCTGACCTGCCTCCTCGCCGCGCTCGTCCTCGCGGGCTGCGGCACCACCACGGGCGACGGCCCGGGCGCCCAG
>CAXUES010000007.1:11478-21689 GCA_964250185.1 uncultured Solirubrobacteraceae bacterium
GCGACCCTGCTGCTGGACTTCCAGCCCAACGCGGTCCACGCGGGGATCTACGTCGCCCAGGCGCGGGGCTTCGCGGCCGCCGAGGGCGCGCGGCTGACCATCCGCACGCCGGGCGAGGGCACCGACGGCGTCGCGCTGCTGGCCGCCGACCGCGTCGACTTCGCCATCCTCGACATCCACGACCTGGCGCTGGCCCGCCAGCGCGGCATCGACCTCGTCGGGGTGATGGCGATCGTGGAGCGCCCGCTGGCCGCCGTCCTGGCCCAGCCCGGCGTCGCCTCGCCGCGCGACCTCGAGGGCGAGCGCGTCGGCGTGACCGGCCTGCCCAGCGACGACGCGGTCCTGGACACGATCGTGCGCGGGGCCGGGGGCGACCCGAAGCGGGTGCGCCGCACGCAGGTCGGCTTCAACGCCGTGCGCTCGCTCGCCACGCGGCGGGTGCAGGGCGCCACCGCGTTCTGGAACGCCGAGGGCGTGCAGTTCCAGCAGCGCCGGCCCGGCGCCAAGGTGTTCCGGGTCGACGACTACGGCGCGCCGTCCTACCCCGAGCTCGTGCTGGCCACCAGGACCACGCGCGCGCAGGACGACCCCGCGCTCGTGCGCTCCGTGGTCACCGCGCTGCGCCGGGGCTACCGCGCCGCCGCGCTGGCCCCGGAGGAGGCCGTGAGCTCGCTCTCCGACCAGGTCGACGGGCTCGATCGCGCGGAGACCCAGCGCGAGCTCGACGCGGTCTCCCCCGCCTTCCAGACCGGGTCGGGCGCGTTCGGCGCGCTCGACGTGCCGACCCTGCGCCGCTGGGCGCAGTGGGAGGCGCGCGTGGGGATCGTGCGCAAGGCGCCCGACGTGCTCTCGATGTTCGCGCCGCAGTTCACCAGCGGCGCCATCAGCGACGGGGGCTGAGGCTCAGGTCGTCGCGTCGAGCAGCGCGGCGACGAGCTCCGGCCCCTCGCGCATCAACCGCGAGCGCGGCACGGCCTGGTCGACGCCCGCGGCGAGCGCGACCTCGCGCACGTCGGGCCGGGTGTGGCCGAAGGCGCCGAGCACCGGCACCCGCAGCTCCCCGAGCACCTCGAGCGCGGTCGCGTCGACCGCGTCGTCCATGAGGTCGACGACCACGAGGTCGGCGCCGCCGATCCAGCGCACGTCGCGCACGAGCTGGACCTGGTGGCCCGCGGCCTGGAGCAGGCCCTGGACGTTGGAGCCGAAGAGCAGATCCGGGATGAGCGCGGCGATGCGCGCCATCAGCGGTCCCCGCCTAGAAGTTGCGCGACTTGAAGAAGTCCCGCCGGACCGACTCGGGCCGGTTGGGGAGGTACGACGTCTCGATGCGGCCCTCGCGGACCTCGCGCACGACGACCTCGCCGTCGATGCCCGCGTCGTCGAGGAGGCCCAGCGCGGTGTGGACGGCCTCGGCCGAGGCGGCGTGGCCGAAGCGGTGGGCGCAGAGGATGCGCCAGTGCCAGTCGTGGTTGGAGTACGGCTGGGCGTTGCAGATGACGACGTAGGTGGCCGCGTCGATGTAGCGCGCCTCGTCGTAGATGCGCAGGTCGAGCTCCAGGTCGGTCCAGTCGTCGGGGAGCGAGTCCAGGACGGAGCGGAAGGTCTCGGCGAGCGCCATGGCCGTGAGGATATGCGCTCATCCGGGCCCGGCCTATCGTGGCGGGCGTGGACACCGCGGCGGGCCTGGTCGATCGCTCCGAGCGGGGCAAGCTCACCCTCACGGGCGAGCAGGCCGCCGAGCTGCTCAACGGCCTGGTCACCAACGACGTCGAGGCGTTGGGCGTCGGCGAGGGGCTCTTCGCGGCCTACCTGACCAACAAGGGCAAGATGCTCGGCGACGTCCGCGTGCTGCGCTCGGAGGAGGGCTTGCACCTCGACTGCGAGCGCGTCGCGCTGCAGTCGCTCTTCGACCTGCTGCGCCGCGGCTCCATCGGCTGGCAGGCCGAGCTGCACAAGGCGACCGTGCAGGAGGGGCTCGTCTCGCTCATCGGCTGGGGCGCGCGCGCCGTCGCGCGCGTGGAGGACCTGCCCGAGCGCGAGCACGCCCACCGCTTCAGCCAGCTCGACGGCATCGGCGTGCGCGCGGTGGTCACCGACCTGGGCGTCGACCTGCTCTGCGCCGCCGACAACACCGAGGCGCTGCTGGCCGCGCTCGTCGAGCGCGGCGCCGTCCGCTGGGACGAGCCCACCGCCGAGGTGCTCCGCGTCGAGGCGGGCCGCCCCCGCTACGGCGTGGACCTCGACGACTCGGTCATCCCGCAGGAGGCGGGCCTCAACGACCGCGCCGTCTCGTTCACCAAGGGCTGCTACGTCGGGCAGGAGACCGTCGCGCGGCTGCGCTGGCGCGGCAAGCCCAACCGCCACCTGCGCGGGCTGCGCCTGGACGGGCCCGCGCCCGCCGGCGCCGAGCTGCGCACCGCGGAGGGCAGGGTCGTCGGCGCGCTCTCCTCCCCCGTGCAGTCCGAGCGCCTCGGGCCGATCGCGCTGGCGCTCGTGCGGCGCGAGGCCGAGCCGGGCACCGAGGTGCTCGTGGACGCGGGCGAGGGCGAGCCGCGCCGCGCGCTCGTCGTCGAGCTGCCGTTCTCCTGAGCGCTCAGCAGCGCGCCGAGCGGTAGCCCGGCCGCCCGCGCGCGACCAGGGCGCGGTCGCGGTAGACGATGGACAGGCGATCGCCGAGCGCGCGGCAGGCGCCGCGGAAGTTGCGTGGGCCACCCGCGTCGTCGTACTCGACCTCCAGCACCTCGTCGCCGTAGGCGGCCGTGTAGGCGCCGCACTCGCGGAAGACGTGGCACTCCTCGGCCACCGCGAAGTCGAAGTGGATCCGCGAGCGCCCGACCGCCGCCAGCTCCGCCGCGTTCTTCTGGGCGATGGCCAGGCCGCCTGCGTGGGCGCGCCGGACCAGCCGGGAGACGAACGCCACGGCGTCGGAGCGGTGCAGGAGCGCGGGTCAGCCGCCCGCGCGAACGCGTCCACGAGTCCAGGTTGTCCGGCTCCACCGCGTCGTAGCCGTCCCGGGCGCACCCGTCGATCCAGCGCCCCACGACCGCGGCGAGCGCCGCCCGGCGGTGCGCCGTGGAGATGTCGAGGAGCACCTCGTCGGGGTAGCCCGGATCGGTGACCTCGCGGCCGTGGGCGCGCAGCAGCAGCCGCGGGTGTCGGGTCCGCCAGAAGCCGCGCTCGTCCGGCTGGGTCTGGAACGCGTTGACGTAGCAGACGCCGTAGGCGCCCCGGGCGGGCGCGGCGGTGCGGTCGCGCGTGACCACCCCGACGCCGGGATCGGGCCGGAAGGCGCCGCCGAGCTGGTAGTCGAACGGCACGTCGGCCGGCGGCGGCACGACCGCGGCGCCCCGGGCCTCCGCGGTCATCGTGAGGGCCACGACGGCGCCGAGCAGGCAGGCGGCGAGGCGCGAGGGGATGCGCATGGCAGCGATCGTCGCAGCGGCCGGCCGTGCGCCGTGGCACCCTGACGGCCCGTGCTCGTCTGCGCCGCGCTCAACCCGTCGCTGGACAAGCTCTTCACCTGCTCCGAGGTCGTCCCGGGCGCGATCCACCGGCCGGACACGTTCACCGCGCGGGCGGGCGGCAAGGGGCTCAACGTCGCGCGGGCCGCGCACGCGCTCGGCGCGCGGGTCCACGCGGTCGCGCTGCTGGCCGGCCACAACGGCCGGCGCCTGGAGGAGATGCTCGAGGCGGAGGGCGTGGCGGTCGACGCGGTCCTCGCCCCGGGCGAGACGCGCGCGTCGCTCAGCGTCCTGTCGCAGGCCACGGGCGAGCTGACGGAGTTCTACGAGGCGGGTGACCCCACGAGCGCACCGGCGTGGCCCGCGTTCTGCGCGACGCTCGCCGAACGCGCCGCGGGCGCGAGCTGGGTCGCGATGACGGGATCGCTGCTGCCCGGGATCGACCCGGGCGGCGTCGGCGCGCTCGTCGTGGAGGCCCGGCGCGCCGGCGCGTTTGTGGCGGTCGACCAGGACGGCCCCGCGCTCGCCGCCGCGCTCGCCGCCCGGCCCGAGCTCGTCAAGGTCAACGAGCGCGAGGCCCACGCGGTGACGGGCGCCCCGCGCGCCGAGGCGTGCGCCGCGCTCGCCGCGCTGGCCGGGCCGCAGGCGATCGTGGTCGTCACACACGGCGCCGACGGCGCGCAGCTGCGCGCGCCCGACGGGACGACGTGGCGTGGCGACCTCGAGGAGCGCGGTCCCTACGCCGTCGGCTCGGGCGACGCCTTCCTCGGCGGCTTCCTCGTCGCGCTGGAGCGCGACCGCGCCGACCTGCCCGGCGCCCTGGCCGCGGGCCTGGGCGCGGGGACCGCCAACGCGCTGGTCCCCGGGGCCGGATCGCTTGCCGCCGCCACCGCACGGGGACTCGAGGCGCGCGCCCGCGGGCGGATCGGTCGGGACGCGCCATGAAGGCAACAGCCGGCGCCAGGATGTTGATCGGGGCTGTCCGGCGCCGGTAGCTTGCCGCCCCCAATGGCACCCCAGCACCGTGACCCAGCGACGACCCGGCGGCAGTTCCTCGCCGCGGGTGGCACGGGCGCCGCCGCCCTGTGGCTGAGCGCCTGCGGCGGCGGATCGAGCTCGAGCTCGGGCGGCGCGGGCGCGAAGGCGGGCGCCCGGCCCAAGGGCGACATCACCTTCACGACGTGGGGCACCGACGCGGAGATCGTCTCCTTCAAGCGCTCCATCGCCTCCTTCGAGCGGGCCAACCCGGGCACCAAGGTCAAGCTGCGCGAGCTGCCCTTCGAGGAGATCAAGCAGAACATCGACGCGGGCCTGGAGGCCGACCAGGCGCCGGACGTCTTCCGCGTCACCTACCAGGACGTCGGCTTCTACTCGACGCGCAACGCGCTGCTGGACATCGGCGACTACCTGCCCGAGGGCTTCGGCGACGCGTTCATCCCCGGCCTGTGGTCGGTCATGCAGCACGACGGGTCGCCCATCGGGGTGCCGCTGCACACCGACGTCTCGGCGCTCGTCTACAACAAGGAGCTGCTGCGCAAGGCCGGGGTCACCTCGATCCCCACGTCGTTGGACGACGCCTGGTCGTGGGAGGAGTTCATGGACGCCTCGCGCAAGGTCAAGGCGGCCAACCCCGGCCAGTTCGGCCACGCCTTCAACTGGCAGCAGGCCGGCACCTACCGCTGGATGAACTGGCTCTACCAGGCCGGCGGCGCCATGACCGACGCGGACGCCAAGAAGGCGACGCTCGTGACGCCGGAGGCCACCAGGACGCTCGAGCTCTTCAAGAGCTGGACCGACGAGGCGCTCATCCCGCCGGCCTCCTCGCCCAAGTCGACGAGCTACCCGGACGAGATCTTCCCGGCCGGCACGTTCGGGCTGCTCTTCGCGGGCGACTTCCTGCTCGCCAGCCTCAAGGACACCGTCAAGAAGTTCGAGTTCGGGGCGATGCCGCTGCCGCGCGACAAGGCCGCCGCGACCGACCTGGGGGGCAACGCGCTCGTGGGCACCGGCGGCTCCAAGAACCCGACCACCGCCGCGGCGTTGCTGCAGTTCATGGTCACCGAGAGCGAGATGAAGCGCTTCTGCGTCAGCGCGGGCACGCTGCCCACGCGGCCGGCGCTCGCCGAGCAGGACCTGCCCTACGAGGTCACGCCGGAGCTCTTCCCGATCTTCACCCAGCAGGCCACGACGCTCTCGGAGGGCATCGTCAAGGCCTCCTCGCTGCCGAACTTCACCGCGATCAACCAGGTCTTCACCGACGAGCTCGAGTCGTTCGTCCGCGGCAAGCAGCCCGTCGACCAGACGCTGCAGAAGATGAACGACGGCGTCCAGAAGAACCTCTCCTAGGCGACCGGACGTGGCGACGGCAGCCCTCTCCGGGCGCGCACGGCGGCGCGAGGCCCTCACCGGCCTGGCGTTCATCACCCCGAACCTCATCGTGTTCGGGCTGTTCATGTTCCTGCCGCTCATCGGCGTCTTCATCGACTCCACGAAGGAGAGCGCGGGCTTCGGGCCGTCGGAGTACGTCGGCCTGGACAACTACGCCGAGATGCTCCGCGACGCCACGTTCTGGCGGTCGCTGGTCAACACGATCGGCTACGCCCTCGTCTCGCTGCCGCTCGCGCTCGGCGCGGGCCTGGGCATGGCGCTGCTGCTCAACCGCAAGATGCCGATGCGCGGCCTCCTGCGGACGATCTACTTCGTCCCGACCGTCATCTCCGCGCTCGCCGCGGGCACCGTCGCGCGCTGGATGTTCAACGAGAACATCGGCGTGGTGAACAAGGTCCTCGGGTCGCTGGGGATCGGCGCGGTCGACTGGCAGTCCAACGGCGCCGCGGCGGCGATCGCGGTGGTCTCCGTGACGCTGTGGGCGCGCGTCGGGGTCTACATGGTCGTCTTCCTGGCCGCGCTGCAGTCCATCCCCCGCGAGTCCTACGAGGCCAGCGCCGTGGACGGCGCGAGCGCCTGGCAGCAGTTCCGCCACGTGACGCTGCCGGGCCTGCGCTTCTCGATCGTCTTCCTGGCCGTCTACGGCCTGATCGAGTCCTTCCAGGTCTTCGACCTCGTCTACGTCATGACCGCCGGCGGGCCCGGGGACAGCACGAACGTCCTGGGCCTCTACGCCTACCAGACGGCCTTCCAGACGCGGGAGCGCGGGCTGGGCGCCGCCATCGGCGTCGTCCTGCTCCTGCTCCTCGCGCTCGCCTCGCTCGTCCTGGTCCTCGTCAACCGCCGATCGGAGGCGAAGGCCTGATGGCCACCGTTCCCGCCGGGCGCACCTCGGTGCGCGCCCGCCCCACCGCCGACGAGGCCGCGCGGTCCGCCGTGCGCCGCCGGCGGCGCAGGAGGAGCGCCGACCTCGGCTGGTTCGCCCTGGCGCTCGCCATCGCGGCGGTGATGGCGTTCCCGATCTACTGGATGTTCGCCACGGCGGTCTCCTCGATCGCCGACCTGCGCTCGGGCGACTACGGGATCCTGCCGGGCCAGTTCCGCCTGCAGAACTTCGTCGACGCGTGGCGCTCGGCGGACTTCACCCGCTGGTTCGGCAACTCGGTGGTGATCGCCGTCGTCTCCACCGCGGTCACCGTGGCCATCAACCTCGTCGCGGGCTACGCCTTCGCCAAGCTGCGCTTCCCCGGCCGGCGGATCCTGCTGGCGCTGATCATCGCGACGCTCTTCGTCCCCGTGCAGGTGATCATGGTCCCCCAGTTCCGGGTCGTGGTCGACCTGGGCTGGCTGAACTCGCTGTGGGGGGTCATCGTCCCGCGCGCCGCCGAGGCCTTCGGGATCTTCTTCGCCGTCCAGTTCTTCCGCTCGATCCCCGACGAGGTCATCGAGGCCGCGCGGATGGACGGCGCGAGCGAGCTGACGATCCTGCGCCGGGTCGTGCTGCCCGTGTCCAAGCCGCTCATCGCGGTGCTGGTGATCTTCACCTTCATGTGGCGCTGGAACGAGTTCGCCTGGCCGCTGATCGTCCTGAAGGACTCCGACAGCTACACGATGCCGATCGGCCTGCTGTTCCTGAACGGCCAGTACAACGTCGACTGGTCGGCGCTGATGGGGATGAGCCTCGTCTCGATCCTGCCGGTGATCCTCGTCTTCCTGGTCTTCCAGCGCTACTTCGTGGAGGGGCTCGTCCGCTCGGGCATCAAGTGAGGCTCTCGGACGCGCGCCGGCGCGAGACCTACGCCCTGCTGCAGCGCCACGGGTCGGCCTCGATCGGGGAGATCGCCGCGCTGCTGCACGTCTCCTCGCAGACCGTGCGCCGCGACCTCGACCAGCTCGGGCGCGAGGGGCTGGTGCTGCGCGTCCGGGGCGGCGCGACGGTCGCGGGCGCCGGGACGGGCCGGCCGCGCTCGCCCGACGAGGAGGTGCAGCGGCGGGTCGCCGCGCGGGCGGCCCCGCTCGTCCAGCCCGGCTCGACGATCTTCCTGAGCGGGAGCGCGACCGCCACGCACCTGGTGCCCTGGCTCGCGTCGGTGGCCGGGCTCACCGTGGTGACCAACGCGCTGGACGTGGCCGACGCGCTGTGCGCGGCGCCCGGGGTCCAGGCCATCGTGCTCGGCGGCACCCTGCGCCACGACCGGCGGACGCTCCTGGGCGACCAGGCCGAGCGCGGCGTGCGCGAGCTGGCCATCGACCACGCCGTGCTCGTGCCGCACGGCGTGGACGCCGACGCGGCCCTCTACGCCCCGTCGGTGGCCGAGGCCGCCCTGCTGCGCGCGGTGGTCGAGACGGCGACCGGCACCACGCTGCTGGCGCCCTCGTGGGCCTTCGCCCGCCGCGGGCCCTTCCGCCTGCAGGACGCCGGGCGCATCGGCACGATCGTCGTGGAGCGCGACCTGCCGCCGGGCACCCACCAGGCGCTGGCGGGTCCCGGGCGCGAGGTGCTGGTCGCATGAGCGCCACCACCGAGCTCGCCGACGCGCTGCGGGCGGGGCTCGTGGGCGACGACGGCATCGACGCCGTCCCCAGCGTCATCGAGCTCGTGGACCTGCGCGGCGAGGGGCCGCCGCCGCGCGAGGTGCTCGCGGTGAACTTCCACCACACACCGGCCTCCGACGCCCGGCGCTACGCGGCGCAGCTCGCGCCGCTGCGCGGGGCGTGCGTGGGCGCCGACGAGGCGCTGCTGCGCGGCCTGGTGTCCGGCGCGGCGCCCGATCCCGGGCGGCCCGTCGTGCTGCCGGTCCTCTACGAGGGCTACCGCTCCAGCTACGAGGTGGCGCTGCCGCTCGTCGAGGCGCTCGGCCTGACCGCCTGGTTCCTGGTGCCGCCCGCCTTCGTCGACTGCCCCGTGGCCGAGCAGGCGCCCTTCGCCGAGGCCCACGAGCTCGTGCCGTCCGTCGACGGGGACCCGCGCGTGGCCATGACCTGGGACGAGCTGCGCGACGTGCGGGCGCGGGGCCACGTCGTGTGCTGCCACACCGCCTCCCACGTCGGGCAGGACGCCCTGCGCTCATCGCGCGACGTCGAGCGCGAGCTGCGCGCCCCCCGCGCCCGGCTCCGGGAGCAGCTCGGCGTCGACACGCGCACCATCGCCTTCGTGTGGGGCCCCGCCTGGGGCGCCGACCCCGCCGCCGATGCCCACGTCGCGGCTGCGGGCTACGACCTGCAGCTCTCCAACGGGCGCATCGAGCGCCTGCCCGCCACCTCCGAGGACCCCCATGGCTGACATCGAGTTCCGCGCCGTCTCCAAGTCCTTCGACGACGACGCACCCGCGGTCTCCGACCTCACGCTGTCGATCGACGACGGCGAGTTCATGATCTTCGTCGGCCCGTCGGGCTGCGGGAAGTCGACCGCGCTGCGCATGGTCGCCGGCCTGGAGGAGGTCAGCGGCGGCGAGCTGCTCATCGGCGGCGAGGTCGTCAACGACCACCCGCCCAAGGACCGCGACGTGGCGATGGTCTTCCAGAACTACGCCCTCTACGCGAACATGACCGTGCGCGACAACATGGGCTTCGCGCTGAAGGTCGCCAAGCTGCCCAAGGCGGAGGTCGCCCGGCGCGTCGAGGCGGCCGCGGCCGTCCTGGACCTCACCGAGCTGCTGCACCGCAAGCCGGCCAAGCTCTCCGGCGGCCAGCGCCAGCGCGTCGCGATGGGGCGCGCGATCGTCCGCGAGCCGCGGGTGTTCCTCATGGACGAGCCGCTGTCCAACCTCGACGCCAAGCTCCGCGTCCAGATGCGCGCGGAGGTCTCGCGCCTGCAGTCGCGCCTGGGCACCACGACGATCTACGTCACCCACGACCAGGTCGAGGCGATGACCCTCGGCGACCGCGTCGCGGTCATGCGCAAGGGCGTCATGCAGCAGGTCGGCGCGCCCAACGACCTCTACGAGCACCCGCGCAACCTCTTCGTGGCCGGGTTCATCGGCTCGCCGCCCATGAACTTCCTCGCGGCGGGACTGCACGACGGGGCGCTCGAGGTGCCCTTCGGCCGGGTCCCCCTCGACGAGGCCCAGCGCGCGCGCCTGGGCCGGCGCGACCACGTCATCGTCGGCATCCGCCCGGAGGACCTCACCGACGCGCCGGCCGCCGACGGCGGCACGCCGGTCGAGCTGACGCCGACGCTCGACGTGGTCGAGCGGATGGGCCCGGAGAGCTTCGGCCACTTCACCGCGGGCGCCGGCGTGGACGTCGCCGAGCTCAAGGAGATCGAGGCCGACCAGGGCGCGGAGGGCTCCGGGTCGCTCACCCGCGGCGAGGTCGTCGCACGCCTGGCGGAGCACGACTTGGTCATCCTGAACTTCGCCA
>CAXUES010000007.1:21699-21912 GCA_964250185.1 uncultured Solirubrobacteraceae bacterium
AGGTCGTCGCACGCCTGGACGGGCGCACCCCGCTGCGCGCCGGCGACCAGGCCCGGCTCTACCTCGCGCCGGGGCGGCTGCACCTCTTCGACGCGAGCACGGGCGACGCGCTCTAGCCCTCGCCGAAGCGCAGCGCGACGAGCGCGATCGCCCGCGCGACGCGGACGAGGTCGTCGACGGAGACCCACTCGTCGGGGGCGTGCGCGCGCTCGA
>CAXUES010000008.1:0-1563 GCA_964250185.1 uncultured Solirubrobacteraceae bacterium
GGGCGTGGTGCGCGCGGGCGCGGCCGTGCCCGGGCCGGCGTCGTCGCGGGCGCCCGAGGGCGAGTCGGTGCCGCCGAACCACAGCACCGCGCCGACGAGCACGGCCACCGCGACGAGCCCGGCGGCCACGAACCCGAGGAGGCCGCGCCTCACCCCGACGTGCGCGCCGCGGGCCGGCGCGCGGGGGCCTCCGCCGGGGCGGCCGGGCGGGGCGAGGCCTCCGCGGCGGCGCGGTCGGCCAGCGCGTCGAGGGCGTCGCGCAGCGCGTCCACCGCGTCGGCCAGGTCGGGCAGCGCGTCGCGGTCGGCGAGCAGCCCGAAGCCCATGCGGCCGTTGTAGCTCATGACCGCGATGCCGAGGGCGAGCCGGCGCCCCAGCGGGACCACGGGGTAGAGGTGCTCCAGCCGGCGGCCGAGCAGGTACAGCGGCACCTGCGGCCCGGGGACGTTGGTCACCACGACGTTGAAGAAGCGCTGGCGGGCCTGCAGGCGGGCGGCCTGGCTGAGGATCGTCGGCGGGGCGAAGTCGGCCAGGCCCGTGAGGTGCGTGGCGCCGATGGCCTGCCCGGACTCCTTGAGGGAGCGCATCGCCTCCACCACCGTCTCGTGCACGACGACGGGATCGGCCTCGTCGACAGGCAGGGGCGCCCACATGGCCGCCACGCGGTTGCCCAGGGAGCCCTCCTGGTCGGTGGCGCGCACCGAGACGGGGACCATGGCGCGCAGCACGAGCCCGGTCGTGTCGAAGCCGCGGCCGCGCAGGAAGGTGCCCAGCGCGATGCTCACCGCGGTGAGCACGGCGTCGTTGAGCGTGCCGCCGAGCGCGTCCTTGACCGCCTTGAGCTCGGCGACCTCCGCGTCCACCCAGGCGTAGCGGCGGTGCGGGCCGATGTCGACGTTCAGCGGCGAGGGCGGTGCGCTGCGGGCCGGCAGGGCGAAGGCGGCGGCATCGGCGGCCGCGGCGGCGAGCTTCTCCACGGCCTGCCGGGGCCGGCGGGTGAGGGCGCGCACCGCGCGGGCGCCCTCGGCCGGGACCGTCGCGCGCTCCAGGAGGGCGTCGGCCAGCAGCGAGGCGCTCGAGGGCGCGGGCGCCCAGGCCGGGGCGGGCTCGGCGGGGACGTCGGGGTGGGGCTCCGCGTCGAAGAGGATCGCGGTGACGTCGACGCCCGAGACCCCGTCCACGAGCGCGTGGTGGGTCTTGGTGATGACCGCGAAGCGCTCCTCGCCGTCGTCGGCCGGGGCGAGGCCCTCGACGAGGACCATCTCCCACAGCGGCCGCGAGCGGTCGAGGGGGAGGGCGAAGAGCCGTCCGGCGAGCTCCTGCAGGCGGGCGTCGTCGCCCGGGGCGGGCAGCGCCGAGGCGCGGACGTGGTAGGCGAGGTTGAAGTGCGGGTCGTCCACCCAGACCGGGCGGCCCTGGCCGAGCGGCACCTCCGCCAGGCGCTGGCGGTAGCGCGGGACGAGGTGCATCCGCGCGCCGATGTGCTCGAGGAGCTCGGCCTCCGTCGGGGCCTCGCCCGCGAAGGTGCAGACCGAGGCGACGTGCATGTGCGCGCCGCCGCGC
>CAXUES010000008.1:1573-2613 GCA_964250185.1 uncultured Solirubrobacteraceae bacterium
GGCGCCGGGCCGTCGAAGCGCATCGTCCAGCCGACGTGCAGCGGGGCGGCGGCGGAGTCGAGCGCGAGGAACGTCGCGTCGAGGGCGCTGAGCCGCTGGGGATGGGGCACGCGCCCGATCCTGACGGGTGCGCAGGTCGGACGCCAACCTCGAGGTGTCAACCTTCAACAGATCGGCTATGTTCCTTACACAGCTTGTTGAAGGTCACTCCCTGGAAGGGCTGCCACACCATGGACCTCTCTGATCGCACCACCTTCGCCCGCGCCTACGACGAGCACCACCGCAGCGTCTACGCCGCGGCGTTCCGGATCCTCGGCAACGCGACGCAGGCCCAGGACGTCGCCCAGGACGTGTTCCTGCGCGTCTGGCGCCGGCCCGGGTCCTTCGACGCCAAGCGCGGCGAGCTCGGCTCCTACCTGCGTCTGATGGACCGCTCGCGCGCCCTCGACGTGTGGCGCGAGGGGCAGGCCCTCGGCCGGGCGTCGGACAAGCTCAAGCTCGTGGTGGGCCACGAGGAGCCCCGCGTCGACGAGCGCCCGGCCGCCATGGCCGAGCGCGAGGACGAGCGCCGAACGATCCGCGAGGCCCTCGGCGTGCTGCCCGACTCCCAGCGCGAGGCCGTGGTGCTCGCCTACTGGGGTGGGCTCACCGCCGACGAGATCGCCAAGCGCTCCGGCGTCCCGCTCGGCACGGCCAAGAGCCGCATCCGGCTCGGCCTGGCCAAGCTCCGCGAGGAGGTCGAGGTGGGACTGGGCCGGGTGACGCCCCCTTTCACGCTGGCGACGGCGGAGCCGCAGGCGGCCTGACGCACGCCTTCGGGCCGTCGCCGAGCCCGGTGATGAACGAGGCGCCGTAGGGTCGGGCCATGCCCGTCCGCGGTGCCGCGCAGCTGCCCGAGCTCGCCCCCGTCCACGCGAGCCGGCCCCCGTCGCTGCGGGCCGCCGACGACGCGGTGTGGGCCGATGCCCACACCCACATGGGCCACGCCGACCCGGACGGCACGGAGGCCGACGCGGCGGAGATCCTGGCCGACCTCGATG
>CAXUES010000008.1:2623-4073 GCA_964250185.1 uncultured Solirubrobacteraceae bacterium
GCCGCTGGGCACGCCCGCGCGCTCATCTTCCCGATGCAGGAGCCCGACGGCTACCCGGGGCCCAACGACGCCGTCCGTGCGGCCGTGGCGGCGACGGGCGGCCGCCTGTCGTGGCTCTGCCGGGTCGACCCGAACGCCGCCGGGGCGCTGTCGGAGGCCCGTCGCTGCCTGGACGCGGGCGCGTCGGGGATCAAGCTGCACCCGCGCTCGGACGCCTTCGGCCTGCCCCACACGGTCGTCGACGACCTCGTCGCGCTCGCGGCGGACCGCCGCGCCTGCGTGCTCTTCCACGCCGGACGCGGCATGCCGGCGCTCGGGCCCGACGCCGTGCGCCTCGCGCGGTCGCACTCGGAGGTGCGCATCGTGCTCGCGCACGCGGGGATCAGCGACCTCGGCGAGCTCGCCGGCCCGGCGGCCGAGCTGCCCAACCTCCTCTTCGACACGGCGTGGTGGAACGCGTCGGACCTGCTCACGCTCGTGACGACGATCCCGCCGGGGCAGGTGCTCTTCGCCAGCGACGCGCCGTACCACCCGGGCGCGCCCGCGGCGTTCAACGTGCGCCGCGTCGTGGCCGAGGCGGGGTTGGGAGCCGACGCCCTGCGCAGCATCGCGGGCGCCCAGCTCGAGCAGGTCCTCGCGCGCGCCGAGCTCCTCGACCTCGGCCCCGCCGTGGGTCGCGGCGGGCTGGGGCCGCGGGTCCCCGCGCTGGAGCGGGTGGCCTCCCACGCGGCGACGGCGTTCATGCTCGCCGTGCGCGGGGGCGGGGGCGAGGGCGCCCTCGAGGCGGTCTCGCTGGCCCGCTCCGCCTGCCTCCACGGTCCCGGCGACGAGCACGGCGCGCTGCTGGACCGCTGCGACGACCTGCTCGGGCTGGCGCTCGCCCAGCGCGAGGCGGCCGGGGACGACGCAGCGCTGGTCCTCGCGCTGGCCACCGCGCACATGGCCGCGGCGACGCCCTCGGCCGGCGTGCCGGAGGCGCCCCTGGCCGCTTGAGGAGCGAGGGACCTGTGCGCCACGTCACCAGGCGCGCTGCTCCCAGGGGCTACGGTGCCCCGCTCTGACAGAGATCGCCGAGTCGCGCCCCCTCCTCGGGACGCGAGCGGGGGACCCACCGCCGGGCCGCAGTGCGACGGTCCGGATGGGGCGAATCGCCGGCCGAGCGCCGGCGTAGCGAGAGGAGGCAGGCGCCCGTTGCGCTGACGCCCTCCTCCTGCGAGCCCGACAGCTAACCCCGTAGGCGGCACATCCACAGGAGGTCGACCTCGCCATGAGGCCGATGACCAGCAGCACCCGCGCGCGCCTCTGCGCCGTCGCGGTCCTCGCCGCCGCCGTCCCCACGGCTGCCGCCGTCGCACCCGCGTCCGCCCAGGACGCGGCGCCCGCCCCGACCCTCGCCGCCACGGCGACGTCCACCACGGCGCGGTGATCACGCTCGGCGACGGCAGACGGC
>CAXUES010000008.1:4083-5603 GCA_964250185.1 uncultured Solirubrobacteraceae bacterium
CGGGCGCAGTCCCGGCCGCGGCGCCCGCCCGGCGCGCACGCACGACCCTGCGCGTGGGCTCCACCCGGCGCACCGTCGTGCTCGGCGGCCGCACCGTCGTGAGCGGCCGGCTGCGCGGCGCCTCGGGCGCCGGGCGCCGCCCGCGCGTCCTGCTGCAGCGCCGCGCCGGCGCGGGCTGGACGACGATCGCCCGGGACGCCACCACGCGCTCCGGCGCCTTCCGCCTGCGCTACGCGCCGGCGAGCACCGGCACCATGTCCGTGCGCGTGCGCTTCTCGGGCACCCGCGCCCTGCGCCGCTCGTCGCGGACGCTCGGCCGGGTCAACGTCTACCGCCGCGCCTTCGCCTCCTGGTACGGGCCCGGCCTGTACGGCAACAAGCTCGCCTGCGGCGGCACCCTGAGCGCCGGGACGCTCGGCGTGGCCCACAAGACGCTGCCCTGCGGCACGAAGCTCACGCTGCGCCACGGGTCCCGCTCCGTGCGCGTCAGCGTGGTGGATCGCGGCCCCTACGTCGGCGGCCGCGACTTCGACCTGACCGCCGCGACCAAGGCCCGCCTGGGCTTCGGCTCGACCGGCACGGTGCTCAGCACCAGGTAGTCCCAGGAGCCCGGACGAACGCGTGTTCGTCCGGGCGCCCGTCTAGCGTCCCCGGGGCCGTGAGCCTCGTCGCCCACCTCGACATGGACGCCTTCTACGCCAGCGTGGAGCTCCAGCGCCGCCCCGAGCTGCGCGGCCTGCCCGTCATCGTGTCGGGCGACGGGCCCCGGGCCGTGGTGACCACGGCCTCCTACGAGGCGCGCAAGTTCGGCATCGGCTCGGCCATGCCCACCTCGCGCGCCCGCCGGCTGTGCCCCGAGGCGATCCTCGTGGCGCCCGACTTCACCGCCTACCGGGCCATGTCGCGCCGGGTCATGGACCTCGTCCGCGACACGGTGGACCTCGTGGAGGTCGTCGGCCTGGACGAGGCGTACCTCGACCTCTCCGAGCTGCACTCGCCGCGGGCGGCGATGCGCCGGCTCATCACGCGCATCCGCCAGGAGACCGGCCTGACCGCGTCGGTCGGCATGGGCCCCAACCGCCTGGTGGCCAAGGTCTGCTCCGACGCGGAGAAGCCCGCGGGCTTCGTCCACCTCACGCGCGAGCAGGCGTGCGAGCGCTTCGCCCCGGCCGCGCCGCGGCTCGTGCCGGGCATCGGCGCCAAGACGGCGGAGAAGCTCGAGCGCCTGGGCTACCGCACGCTGGGGGACCTCGCCCGGGCGGACCCCGACCTGCTGGCCGAGCGCTTCGGCGCCCGGCAGGGGCCGTGGCTCGTCGCGCGGGCCAACTTCCACGCGTCGGCGGTCGTCGAGCCGGTGCGCGAGGCGGTGTCGGAGTCGCGCGAGCGCACCTTCGACGTCGACGTGGAGGACGCCGAGGAGCTCGAGGGCTTCCTGCACCTGTGGTGCCTGAACCGCGGGGTGCTGCTCACGCCGTTCCACAACATGGCGCTCTTCTGCCCGGCCCACACCGACGCCGACG
>CAXUES010000008.1:5613-7795 GCA_964250185.1 uncultured Solirubrobacteraceae bacterium
CGAGGGCTTCCTGGCCCGGCTCGCCGGCGAGCTCTGCGAGGGGCTGGCGAAGCACGGGCGCACGGGGCGGACCATCGCCATCAAGGTGCGCCTGGACGACTGGACCACGGTCACCCGCGCCCGGACGGTGCCCGCCGCGACCAACGACGTCGCGGTGGTCGGGGCGGTGGCCCGCGACCTGCTGCGCGAGTACGCGCCGGCGCGCCCCGTGCGGCTGCTCGGCGTGCGCGTGGCGGCCTTCGAGCGCCCCGACGCCGAGGCCGACGCGGCTCCCGCCGCGCCGGCGGGCCAGCTGGTCCTCGAGCTGTAGCGTCCCGGCGACCATGCCGAAGGCCGAGCTCACCAGCACCTCCGTCCACTACGAGCGCCGCGGGACCGGTGAGCCGCTCCTGCTCATCCAGGGGATGAGCGGCACCCACGCGACCTGGGGCGAGCCGTTCCTCTCGCGCCTGGAGGACGCCTTCGACCTCGTCGCCTACGACCACCGCGGCGTCGGGACGTCGGCCCCGCAGACCGACCCGTTCACCATCGAGCAGCTCGCCGCCGACGCCGCGGAGCTGCTGGACCACCTGGGGTGGGACGCGGCTCACGTCATGGGCATCTCGATGGGCGGGATGGTCGCCCAGCGCCTCGCGCTCGCCGACCCGGGCCGCATCCGCACGCTCACGCTCGGCTGCACGTACCCCGGCGGCGAGGGCTCGGCGCTGTCGCCGCCCGAGACGGGCGCGGTGCTCGGCGAGGCGCTGCAGTCCGGCGACCGCGAGACGACCGTGCGCGGCATGTGGTCGGTCAACGTCTCCGACGACTTCGCGGCGGCTCCCGGGCACTTCGACGACTTCTACGCCATGGCCACGTCGGTGAAGGTGCCGATGCAGACCGTCGGGCTGCAGCTGCAGGCGATCATGGGCCACGACGTCCTGGCCGACCTGGCCGGTCTGCGCGTCCCGACCCTCGTCATCCACGGCACGGCCGACCGGATGCTCCCCGCGGCCAACGGCGAGCTCATCGCCCGGACGATCCCCGGAGCGCGGCTCGAGCTCCTCGACGGCGTCGGCCACCTCTTCTGGTGGGAGCAGCCCGAGCGCTCGGCGCAGCTGCTCCGCGACTTCGCGCTCGCGCCGAGCCCCGCGGCCTAGGCCCGCACCGGCCCGTGCCCATGCGCTCCGACTACGAGCAGATCGGGGTGGGCTACGCGGGCCGGCGTGTCGCCGACCCGCGCATCGGGGCACGGGTGCACGCGGCGCTCGGCGGCGCCCGGACGGTCGTCAACGTCGGGGCGGGGACGGGCTCCTACGAGCCGGCCGACCGCTGGGTCCTCGCCGTGGAGCCCTCGGCGACGATGCGGGCGCAGCGTCCCGTCGGCGCCGCGCCGTGCCTGGACGCGAGCGCCGAGTCGCTCCCGCTGGATGACGACGCGGTCGACGCAGCGATGGCCATGATCACCGTCCACCACTGGGCCGGCGGCGCGGTGCAGGGCCTGCGCGAGCTGCGGCGCGTCGCACGCGGGCCGGTCGTCGTGCTCACCTTCGACATCGAGGTCGGCCGGTCGGGGTGGGTGCTCGGGGACTACGTCCCGGAGGCCCACGCGGTGGAGCGCGACGCGTTCCCGACCCCGGCGCAGATCGCCGCGGTCCTCGGCGGCGACGTGCGCATCGAGGCGGTCCCCGTCCCCGCCGACTGCACCGACGGGTTCGTCTCCGCCTACGAGACGCGTCCCGAGGCGATGCTCGATCCCGCCGTGCGCGCCGGCCAGTCCATCTGGTCCCGCCTGCCCGAGGGCGTGGAGGAGCGCTTCGCCGACCGGCTCGCCGACGACCTGCGCTCGGGGGCGTGGGACCGGCGCCACGGGCACCGTCGCGCGGCGGTCGAGGTCGACGGCGGCCTGCGCCTCGTGGTGGCGGAGCCGGCTTAGCGCCGGCGCGCGACGTAGTGCAGGTGGGGGCTCGCCGGAGCGTCGTCCCCCGCCTGGAGCGGGCGCCCGTCGCGGTCGAGCACCTCGAGCACCTCGAAGCCATGGGCCTCGAGCTGGCGGACCTGGGCCGCCGGCGCGATGTAGTACATGAGCAGCGCGTGGTCGTGGGCGGAGTCGTTGACGATCGCGTGGTCGGCCTCGGTGCGCTCCAGGGGCCGCAGGCGGCGCCGGTTGCGCAGGGCCAGGGGGAGCTTGACCAGGCGCTTGGCC
>CAXUES010000008.1:7805-21708 GCA_964250185.1 uncultured Solirubrobacteraceae bacterium
GGCCCGGGGACCAGCGCCCGCACCGGGGAGCGCAGCAGCGGCAGGTGGGCGCGGTTGTGGGCGCAGAGGACGAGGCAGCCGCCCGGGCGCAGCACGGCGCCGAGCCCGTCGAGGGCCTCGGCGCGTCCCGCGCCGTCGAGCGCGTCGAGGATGTTGTTGGAGGCGAACACCGCATCCAGCGACCCGGCGGGCCAGAGGTCGCCGACGTGGCGCACGTCGCCCTGCACGACGTGCGCGGCGGGATGGGCGCGGCGGCAGCGCTCCACCATGGCCGCGGAGAGGTCCAGCGCCTCCACCTGCGCCCCGAGGTCGAGGAGGTGCCCGGCGATGCGACCGCCGCCGCACCCGAGGTCCAGGGTCCGGCCGGTCAGCTCCTGGCGATGTCGCTCCAGCACCGCGGCCTCGGCCGCCTCGAGCGGACCGCCCCCGTACTTGCCGGCGTAGCGGCCGCTCGCCCAGGCGGCGAGGTTGTGCGACTGGCCGTCCGTGGCCTCGATCATCGGACTAGTACAGCGCGGCGGCCAGACGGCGTCGCGCATCGCGTGCGAGGTCGGACTGCGGCCCGAGCACGTCGAGCACGCCGACGACCACCGAGCGCAGCTGGTCCTTGCGGGCCTGCTCGGCGCCGGGCACCGCCAGGAGCAGGCCGTCGAGGCCGCCCGCGGTGTCGCCCGCGTCCAGGGCGGCGAAGGCGTCGCGGAGGCCCTGGCCGGCGTCCGGGTCGTCTTCGAGGTCCAGGCGGGCGAGCAGCCCGTCGGCCCGGAAGGAGCCGCGGACGTCGCGCAGCAGGCCGCGGGCCTCGTCGCGCTCGCCGCGCTCGAGCAGCAGCCCGCTCAGCGCGAGGGTCGCGTCGGCGCGACCCGGCTCGAGCTCGAGCGCGCGGCGCAGCGAGGCCTCGTCGGCACCCGCGCCGGCCAGGCGCTCGGCCTCCGAGGGCACGAGCTTGGTGAAGAAGCGCTCGACCGCGGGCGCGCCCTGGGCGCCGACGAACTCGTCGACGACCTCGCCGCCGCGGATCGCCTTGACGGCCGGGATCCCCTGGATGCCGTAGCGCTGGGCCAGGCCGGGGTTGGCGTCCGTGTCGACCTTGGCGAGGATCACGTCGCCCTCGTGCTTGGCCGCCTCGCGCTCCAGGAGCGGGCCGAGCTGGCGGCACGGGCCGCACCAGGAGGCCCAGAAGTCGACGACGACGGGGGTGTCGGCCGAGGCGTCGAGCACCAGGGACTGGAAGTCGGCCTCGCCGACGTCGATGACGGGCATGGCGCCTAGGGTACGGCGCGCATGGACGGCTCCCCGCTCGCCCACCTGCACGTGTCGGACGCCGGTGGGGGGCACCCCGTCGTGCTGCTGCACGGCCTGACGGCCACGAGCCGCTACGTCGTGATGGGCTCCCGGACGCTGGAGCGCTCGGGCCACCGCGTCGTCGCCTACGACGCCCGCGGCCACGGCGCGAGCCTCCCGGCGGCCGCCTACGCCTACGACGACCTGCGCGACGACCTGCTCGCCGTCCTCGACGCCCACGACGTCGACCGCGCGGTGCTCGTCGGCGCCTCCATGGGCGCCCACACCGCGCTCGCGCTCGCGCTCTCCCATCCCGAGCGGGTCTCCGGCCTGGTGGTCGTCACCCCGGCCCACCACCCGGGCTCGCCGCCCGGCCTGGAGCGGTGGGACGCGCTGGCCGCCGGGCTGCGGGCCGACGGGGTCGACGGGTTCGTGGCCGCCTACGGCGTGGAGGACGTGCCCGAGCGCTGGCGGGGGACCATCGAGACCGTCCTGCGCCAGCGGATGGCCCAGCACGAGCGCCTCGACGCCGTGGCCGACGCCATCGAGCAGGTGCCGCGCTCGCGGCCCTTCGCCCTCGACGACCTCGACGGCCTGGACCTGCCCGCGGTCGTGGTGGCCGACCGCGACGAGGCCGACCCGGGCCACCCGCTCTGGGTGGGGGAGGACTACGCCAGGCGGCTCGGCGCCGAGCTCGTCGTGGAGGAGCCCGGCCGGTCACCGGTCGCCTGGCAGGGCGGGCAGCTCTCGCGCGTGGTCGCCGAGCTGGTGGGCCGCCTGCCCGGTTGAGCCGATCGTCGGGTCGATCGAGGGACGAGGCGGTCCTGCGATCGGGGGACAAGCAGCTCTCGGAAGGCCCCCGGGACGTTGTCCGCACAACCGGCGGACCGGAGTACCTCTCGACGGTGCGTCGGGTCTCATCTTGTCCGTACGCCCTCTGGCGCCCTTCGGCACCGATCGAGACCACCTTGAGCACCGCGACCGCCAGCCTCCACCATCCGTCCAGCGTCCCGGCCCGGCCCACGCTGGTGCCGGCGCCGGCGCCCCTCGTCGCGGTCCCCGCGCTGCGCCCCGAGCGGGCCCTCGCCCCGGCCGGCCGCGCCCTGGTGGCCAAGCACGCCATCGACCTCCTGGTCGCCGTCGTGGCCCTGCTCGTGCTGCTCCCCGTCCTCATCGGCCTCGCGCTGGCGGTCAAGGCCACGTCGGCCGGCCCCGTCCTGTACCGCCAGCGCCGCATCGGCCGCGACGGCCGGGCCTTCGACATCCTCAAGTTCCGCTCCATGCGCGTCGACGCGCCCCACGGCGCCTTCGCCCTGGCCGCCGGGTCCGCACCGGGCGGTGTGGAGGGCGTCGACCGCCGCACGCCCATCGGACGGCTGCTGCGCGCCACCTCGCTCGACGAGCTGCCCCAGCTGCTCAACGTGCTGCGCGGCGAGATGAGCATCGTCGGCCCCCGTCCCGAGCGGCCCGAGTTCGTCGAGCTCTTCGCCGACGAGATCCCCGGCTACGCCGACCGCCACCGCATGCGCGTCGGGATGACCGGCCTCGCGCAGGTCCGCGGGCTGCGGGGCCAGTGCTCCATCGCCGAGCGCGCCGCCGCCGACAACGAGTACATCGACCACTGGACCCTGCGCCAGGACCTCGCCGTCATGCTGCGCACCATCCGCGTCGTCATCGCCGGCGACGCCGAGTAGCGCGGCCGGCGCCCGGACTCGTTAGCGCCGTTCGACGCACGGGCACCTTGTCCTGATGGCCACGCCGGACCTGCTGCCTCCCGAGATCCAGACCCGCCTCGCGCTGCTCTTCGAGCGGGCGGAGTCGGAGGACCGCTCCTGCCTGAACCTCTCGCAGCTCTCCGAGCTGGCCGACGAGCTCGGCCTCGACGACGACCAGGGCCACGTCCTGCAGGAGGCGATCGAGCGCCACGGCCTCGATGTGTCGGACGACTGCGCGCGCATCGAGACGCCTCAGCCCGACGGCGCCAGGCCGAAGAAGCGGGGCACCGACATCCGCTACCGCGAGCTGGCGAGCTCCACCACCGACGCGCTGCAGCTCTTCCTCAACGAGATCGGCAAGCGGCCCCTGCTGACCAAGGCGCAGGAGGTCGAGCTGGCCAAGCGCGTCGAGCAGGGCGACGCGGCGGCCAAGGAGGAGATGATCAACGCGAACCTGCGCCTGGTCGTCTCGCTCGCCCGGCGCTACCAGGGCCACGACCTGCCGCTGCTCGACCTCATCCAGGAGGGGGTCTTCGGCCTCATCCGCGCCGTGGAGAAGTTCGACTGGCGCAAGGGCTTCAAGTTCTCCACCTACGCGACGTTCTGGATCCGCCAGGCGATCCAGCGCGGCATCGAGAACAAGGCGCGCACGATCCGCATCCCGGTCAACGTCTCCCAGCGCCAGCGCAAGGTCTCCAAGGCGGAGCGCGCGCTCGTCACCCGGCTGGGCCGCGCGCCGACCGACGAGGAGATCGCCGAGGAGACCGAGCTGACCCTCGAGCAGCTCGCCGACGTCCGCGACCTCGCCCGGACCGTCACCTCGCTGGACCGCCCGGTCGGCGAGGAGGAGGAGACCGCCTTCGGCGACCTGCTGCCCGCGGAGGGCCCCTCGACGGAGGAGGAGGTCTCCGTCGGCCTGCAGACCGCCGCGCTGCGCCGGGCGCTGGAGGGCCTGAGCGACCTCGACCAGCAGGTGCTGAGCCTGCGCTACGGCCTCGGGGACGCCGAGGACCCCCTGCCGCTCACCGAGACGGGCCGGCGCGTGGGCATGTCGCCCGACCGCGTGCGCGAGACGGAGCGCCGCGCGCTGGAGCGCCTCGCGCACTCCCGCGAGGTCGAGGGGCTGCGCCCCGCGGCCTAGGCGGGAGCGGCGGCCGCCGCCGCTGCCGCCGCGCGGTCGAGCGCCGCGCGGGCCACGAAGCGGCCCTGGTCGGGATCGGTGACGTCGAAGCCGAAGGGGGCGTTGGCCTCCAGCGCCCAGTGGCGGCCCGCGGCGTCGGTGAGCACGTCGACGCCCATGAGCCCGCCCCCGAGCGTGGCGACCATCCGCCGGGCGAGGTCGGCCATGGCCTCCGGCGGCTCGTAGCTGCGCGGGTACCGCGTGCCGTGGGTGACCAGCGCGCCGTCGGCCCGCGCCTTCTCGTAGGCCAGGGAGGTCTCGTGCGGCGTGGCGAAGATCCGCACGCACGTCGGCTCCTCGATCCACTCCTCCAGGACGCCGGGGCCCGTGGGATCCCGCCAGCCGGCCCGCAGCGCGGCGGCCTCGCGGAGGTCGTGGGCCAGCGCGATGTCGCGGGCGCCGTCGCCGAGCGACGGCTTGACCACGAGCGGCGTGCCCGGCGCCACGGGCCACACGCGGACGGCGTCGAGGTCCCAGCCGCGCGGCTGGGGCACGTCGTGGGCGGCCCAGATCGCGTGGGTGGTGAGCTTGTCCGAGGAGGCGAGGACCGAGGCGACCGGGTTGAGCAGCGGCACCCCGGCGGCCTCGAGCACGGTCGCGGCCTTCAGCGTGTCGCCGAAGGCCTCGACCTCCTCGCAGAGGACGTGGGCGATGGCCAGGTCCCAGCGGCCGGCGGGCGGCCCGTCGGCGCCCCAGTCCTCCGGCAGCCGGGCGATCCGGTCGACCTCGGCGCCCTCGTCGCGCAGCGCGCGCTCCCACGCCTCGGCGTAGCCCGTGTGGACGTAGAAGTCGGCGTCGGTGATCACGAGGGCGATGCGCACGGTGAGCGGCGCTACCCGTGTCGCGGCGGCGCGCGACCCGACCCGGCGCGCCCGCACCGGCCCACGGGGCCAGCGAGGGGCTCCCGGCCTTGGACGCGCGGACGGCGCGCGGCCCCGAGGGCGCCCGTACGCTCGCTCGGGCGATGGCCTGGGACCAGGAGCTGCGGGCGGTGCTGCCGGCGTGCCCGGACTGGGACGCGTGGGCCGACGCGGCGGTGGAGGCCCCGCCCGACGTCCCGGCGCTCCCGGCGCGCACCGGGCTGTGGTCGCCCGTGGCGGGCCTGCCCGACGCGGCCGCCTGGCCGGCGCGGCGCGACGAGCTGCGGGCGACGTGGCGGCGCTGGCTGCTGGGGGAGGTGCCCGAGCGGACGCCCGCGTCGCCGCGGGTGCCCGTCGAGGTGCTCGCGCCCGCCGGCGCGCGCGGCCTGCCGGTGCTCATGGTCGCCTCGTGGCACCGGAGCTGGGCGGAGCTCGCGCTCGAACGTGGGTGGGCCGCCTGCGTCGTGGCCGCGGGCGACGGCGCGGACGCCACCGACGCGCTGCGCGCCGCCCACCCGGGCCACGACGGCTCGCGGCTGGCCTGGCGGGCGTGGGCGCTGTCGCGGGCGCTGGACCAGCTCGAGGGCGACGAGCGGGTGGACGCGACGCAGGTCGTGGTCGGCGGGCACTCCCGCGAGGGCAAGGCCGCGCTCATCGCCGCCGCCTTCGACGAGCGCTTCGCCGCGGTGATCTCCTCGTCCTCCGGGGTGCTGGGCGCCATCCCGGCGCGGCTGTGCTGCGACCGCCACTTCGGGGAGGGCGTCGAGCTGCTCACCCGCCACTACCCCGACTGGTACCACCCGCGCCTGCGCTGGTTCGCCGGCCGCGAGCAGCACCTGCCCACCGACGCCCACGAGCTGCTGGCCCTCTGCGCCCCGCGGCCCGTGCTCGTCGCCGTGGCCGAGCAGGACCCCGTGGAGAGCACGCTGGCGGCCGAGCGGGCGGTCGCCGCGGCCGGCGAGGCGCACGCGCTGCTCGGCGCCCCGGGGGCCATCGTCCTGCGCCGCCGGCCGGGTGACCACGGCCTCGCCCCGGGCGGCGTGGCCTCGCACCTGGCCTGGGCGGAGGAGGCGCTGGCCGGGCGCCGGACCACCTCGTGCCCGCCACGCCACGCCGCCACGTGGGCGCCCTGGCGCACGACGGCCGCGTCGGGGGTCCCGCTGGCGTCCGCGGTCGCCGTCGCGCTCGGCCGTCCCCCGGCCGCGGCCGTGTCGTGTCGGCGCGGCGCCGGGCCGCCCACGGGCGGGCCGGCGTGGGGGGAGGCCCCGGACGGCTTGGCGGCCCGGGACCTGGCGGGTCCCGGTGGCCTGGCGGTCCGGCTGCTCGTCGACGCGGCCGCCACGGGCCCGCGGCGGCTCGCGCTGTGGCTCGGCCCGGGCTGCCGGGCGACGGGGTGGTGGGCGGGCTATGAGCAGGCCGAGCCGCTGCCGGTCGCGCTGGCCCGCGCGGGCTGGGCCGTCGCCTGCCACGACGCCGTGGGCTGCGGCTCCCGCGCCGGGGAGCGGATCCCGGACGGCTGGTCGCCGCTGGGCCGGATGGTGGCCGACGCGGCCGACGTGCTCGCCACGGCGCGGGGAGCCGGCGAGCTCGTGTCCCCCGGGCCTCCGGTGGTGGCCGCCTACGGCTCGGGCGCGCTCGTCGCGCTGCACCTCGCGCGGACGGTGCCGCTCGCCGCGCTCGCGCTCGCCTCCCCGACGTGCACCGACGAGCTGCTCGCCGCGCCGGCGACCTACGGGCTGGCGGCGCTCCTCCGTGCGGTGGCGCCGGTCCCGACGCTCGTCGTCGACCCCGCCTGGGACGCCGGCGCCGCGGCCGGGGAGGTCGCGGCGGCCTGCCGGGTGGGCGGTGCCCACGTGGAGCACCGTCCCGTGGCGGACTGGCACCGGCTCTCGGGCGCCACGCGCGCGGCGCTCGTGCGTTGGCTGCGGGGAGCGCCCGGCCGTCCGGTGACGCTCGCGGCCTAGGCGGTCAGGGCGCCCGGGCCGTCCGCGGCCGCGGCGCGCAGCTCGGCGGCCCAGTCCAGCTCGACCTCGAGGTGGCCGAGCGTCGCGAAGAGCGAGCCGAGCATGCGTGCGGGCCACAGCTCCTGGGCGGGCAGGCTGCCCACGCCGAGCAGGCCGACGGCGTCGCGGCCGCGCAGCGACGCCCGCTCTAGGACGTCGTGCATCGCAGCGGCGTCGAGCAGGTGCGGGCCCGGCGCGGTGAACGGGCCGAGCGCGTCGCGGGCGAGCTCGAGGACGCGCGGCCCCTCGGCGGCCGGGAAGGCGCCGAGGCCCTCCAGGGCGGCGCCGAAGGCCGCGCCGTCGTCGGCCTGCAGCGCGTCGAGGGCGGCCACGGCGAGATCGGCGCGCGACGCGTCGACGATGGCGCTGGCGCCCGGGTCGACGAACCAGGCGCGCCCGTCCGCGTCGAGCAGCACGTGGTCGGGCCGCGGGTCGGCGTGCAGCGTGCCCACGCGGGCCAGGCCGACGTGGAAGGCGACGAGCGCCCGGGCGACCGCGATCCGCTCCTCCTCGGTCGCCAGCTCGGTCGCGTCGCGGCCGTCGATCCAGTCGCAGACGAGCACGTGCTCGTGGCAGAGGTCGGTGTGCGGCGCCGGGACGCCGAGCAGCGGGTGGCGGCGCAGCGCGCGGTTGAGCGTGCGCAGCACCTGGGCCTCGTGCTCGAGGTCGAGCTCGTCCAGCAGCCGCTCGCGCGCCTCGCGCACGAGCGCGGCCGGGTCGAGGCGGGGGAGGGCGGCGCCGAGCGGCCGGGCGAGCGTGTCGAGCAGCGTCATGTCGCCGCGCAGGGTCTCCGAGAGCCCGGGGCGCTGGACCTTCACCGCGACCGGCCGGCCGTCGCGCTCGGCGCGGAACACGGCGCTGGACGGCGTGAGGGCGACGGGGGCGTGCAGGTCGAGGTCGTCGACCTCGGAGGCGGGCTTGGCGCCCCAGGCGTCCTTGAGCACGCGCTCGGCGTCCTTGGCCGCCAGCGGCACGACGCTCTCGGCGTTGGCGCTGCGCAGGATGCTGTCGAGCTCGTCGCGCCACGCCTCCGGGGCGATGCGCACGTCGATCAGGCCGTGCAGCGTGCCGAGCGCGAGGCGGGCGGAGGGGGTGCCGGCCGCGAGGCGCAGCGCCTGCTGGGCGAGCGCGCGGAGGGCGTCGAGGCGGGGGTCCGAGGCCATGTGGCCGTGGACGGTAGTCGAGGCCCGCCCGGGGCTACGGTGCCGGACGTGCCCGATCCGAGCGACCACCTGGCCGGCATGCGCCGCAGCTACGAGGCGGGCGGCCTCGCCGAGGAGGACCTCGCCGCGACGTGGCTGGAGCAGCTGCAGCGCTGGCTGTCGGAGGCCGAGTCGGCGGGGATCACCGAGCCCAACGCGATGGTCCTGGCCACCGCGGGCGCCGACGGGCAGCCGGCGGCCCGCACCGTCCTGCTCAAGGGGCTGGACGAGCGCGGCCTCGTCCTCTACACGAACTACGGGTCGCGCAAGGGCACGCAGGCGGCCGAGTCGCCGTTCGGCGCGGTCGTCCTGCCCTGGATCGCGCTGCAGCGCCAGGTCCTCGTCCGCGGGCGCCTCGAGCGGACCTCCCCCGAGGAGTCCGACGCCTACTTCCACTCGCGGCCGCACGGCTCGCAGCTCGGCGCGGTCGCCTCGCCGCAGTCGCGGGTGATCGGCTCGCGGGCCGAGCTCGAGGCGCGCCGCGCCGAGCTGGAGCGCGAGTTCCCCGAGGGCACGACCGTCCCCCGGCCCGAGGGCTGGGGCGGCCTGCGGCTCCTTCCGGAGGAGGTCGAGTTCTGGCAGGGTCGCCCCGACCGCCTCCACGACCGCCTGCGCTACCGCCGCGTGGACGGCCCCTCGGCGGAGGGCTGGGTCGTGGAGCGGCTCGCCCCCTAGTCGTTGGCCGCGTGCCAGTCCGCGCCGGCCTTGATGCGCGCGCGGCCCAGCGTGAGCAGCAGGACGTCGTTGGCGCCCTCGCCGATCTGCGTCTGGGGCGCGTCGCGGCGCAGGCGCGAGAGCTCGTCGTCGCCGGAGTAGGAGCGAGAGGCGGCCAGGCGGGAGGCCGCCTCCACCGCGCGCACCGCGCCGTCGGAGCACACGACCTTGGCCGCCGCGGCGACCTCACGGGAGTTCGGGTGGCGCAGGTCGGCGAGCGCCGCCGCGCGGTCCACGAGCGCCTCGGCGGCCATGAGGCCCGCGTGCTGCTCGCCGATGCGCATCTGCGTGTGGCTGAAGTCGCCCAGGACGCCCGGTCCCAGGCCGCGCCCGCGCGCCTCCGTCGTGGCGCAGTGGATGGCGCGGTCCCACACGCCGAGCGCGCGGCAGGCGACGTTCACGCGGCCGACGTCCAACGCGTCGAGCATCTGCCGCGCGCCCTTGCCGGTCATGTCGTCGCCGCCGAGGACCTCGGCGCCCGTGGAGCGCAGGTGGTCGAAGACGTAGGCCGCCGACTCCACGCCGCGGTAGCCGATCTTCTCCAGCGGCTCCTGCTGCCAGCTGTCGCCGCCCCGGCCCTCGGCCGGGAGGATCACGCAGCTCGGCTTCTCCGAGCCCTCGACGCGCATCATCGTGAAGATCGCCACCGACGAGTGGCCGCCGGCGACCCAGCGCTTGCGTCCCGTGATCTCCAGGCCGCCGCCCTCGAGGCGCGTGGCCGAGGTGGCCAGGCGGCTCATGTCGCTGCCGGCCTGCGGCTCGGTGATGGAGAAGGAGGCCATCGCCTCGCCCGAGGCGAACTGCGGCAGCCAGCGCCGGCGCTGCTCCTCGGTGCCGTGGCGGACGAGCAGCGCGATGGCCAGGCCGGTCGGGTTGACCGCGCCGGTGATCGAGATCCAGCCGTGGGAGAGCGTCCGCCAGATCGGCACGAGCTCGGCCACGGTGAGGCCCGGTCCGCCGTAGGCCGCGGGGACCATCGCCCCGGCGACGGCCAGGCGGGAGAGCTCCTGGAGCACCTCGGGACCGAAGACGTCCTCGCGGTCCCACGCCGCGACGTTCGGGAGCACCACGTCGTCGACGAAGCGCCGGCACGCGGCCAGCATGGTGTCGGCGTCGGTGCGGGAGGGAGCGTCGATGGCCATGGGCGCAGATGATGCCGCTTGGACACGCTCGCCAGCGTGCCGGGACCGCCGGGAGCCGTTTGTGCCCGGGCGGGCACGGAGAATCCGTGGGTGTGAGCTCCACCCCGCAGCGGAGCGCCGTCCGCACCCTCAGCGCCTCCGACTGGCCCGCCGAGCGGATCGCGGCCGAGCGCGAGCGGACCCTCGCCGTGTGCGTCCCCGCCCGCGACGAGGCCGCCACCATCGGCTCGGTGGTCGACGTGCTCGTCGGCCTGCGCGAGGCGGGCGTCATCGACGAGGTGATCGTCGTGGACGACTCCGCCGACGGCACGGCGGCCATCGCCCGCGACGCGGGCGCCGACGTCCACGACCAGTCATCGCTGCTGCCCCACCTCGGCCGGGTGCAGGGCAAGGGCGACGCGCTCTGGCGGTCGCTCACCGTCACCCAGGCCGACGTCGTCTGCTTCCTGGACGGCGACACGCGCGACTTCACCGAGGCCTTCCCCTGCGGCCTGCTCGGCCCGCTCTGCCGCCCGGGCCCGCTGCGCATGGCCAAGGGCGCGTTCCGGCGCCCGTGGGACGCCGGCGGTGGCGCCGCGGTGCTGCCCCACGGCGGCGGCCGCGTGACCGAGCTCTGCGCCCGCCCGCTGCTCAACCGCTTCTTCCCGCAGCTCGCCGGGATGTCCCAGCCCCTGGCCGGCGAGGTCGCCGCGGAGCGCTCGCTGCTGGAGTCGCTGCCGTTCGCCACGGGCTACGCCACCGACGTGGCGCTGCTGCTGGACGCCTGGGCCCTCGTCGGGGCGGAGGGCCTGGCCGAGGTCGACCTCGGCGCCCGCCAGAACCGCCATCGTCCGCTGGACGAGCTCGGCCCGATGGCCGCCGCCGTGACCGAGGCCATCCTGCGCCGCGCGGGGCTGGGGGAGGGCCCCGACGTGGTCGTCACCATGCTCGACGGCGCCCCGCGGCTCACGCCGGTGGCCGTCCGCGAGCGCGCGCCGCTCGGCCTCGCGCCCAGGAGGACCGCCGCATGATCGCCCTGACCTTCGACGACGGCCCTGACCCCACGTGGACGCCGCGCGTCCTCGACGCGCTCGACCGCGTCGAGGGCCGCGCCACCTTCTACGTCGTCGGCGAGGACGCCGAGCGCCACCCCGACGTGGTCCGGGCGGTCGTCGACGCGGGCCACGACGTCGGCCTGCACTGCCATCGCCACGTGCGCCACACCGACCGGGACCGCCCGTGGCTGGAGCGCGACACCGCGCACGCCCTCGCGGTCCTCGCCGATCTCGGTGTGCGGCCGACCACCTGGCGCACGCCGTGGGGGATCGAGGCGCCGTGGACGGCGACGGTCGCCCGGGAGCGCGGCCTCGTGCTCGTGCGCTGGGACGCCGACACGCACGACTGGCGCGGCGACGCCGCCCAGACGATGCACGCGGCCATCGAGCCCGACCTGCGCCCTGGCGCGATCGTCCTGGCCCACGACGGCCTCGGCCCGGGCGCGCGCCGCGTGGGCTGCGCGGCCACCGTCGCCCTCGTCGGCCGCCTGGCCGCCGCCGGGTGGGAGCTCGCGGGCGTCGACGAGGTCCTCGCGGAGCGCCGCGACCGCCGGGCGGCCGCGTGAGCGCCGTCGCGCCCGTGGCGGGCGCCGAGCGCGCCGGGCTGCTGGAGGCGATCGCCGCCGACGCGCCGGCCCACGACCGCGCCGCCGCGTTCCCGGAGTCCTCGCTGGCGCGCCTGGAGGCCGCGGGCCTCGCCGCGTCCACCGTCCCCGGCGCGGACGGCACCCGGCCGGACTACGCCTTCGAGCTCGACCTCGCCCGCGAGGTCGCCCGCGCGGACCTCGGGCTGGGCCGGATCTTCGACGGCCACCTCAACGGGGTGGAGCGCCTCGCCGTCCAGGCGCCGCCCGAGCTGGCCGAGGCCGAGCTCGCCGAGGTCGCCGCGGGGCGCCTGCGCCTCGGTGTGTGGGGGGCCGACCCCGGACCGGGCGAGGGCGACCCCGCGCAGCTCGACACCCTGCGCGACGGCGCGCGCCTGCACGGCACGAAGGTCTTCTGCTCCGGCGCGGGCGGCATCCAGCGCGCCTGGGTGCTCGTGCGCGGGCCCGAGGACCCCGGCCCCGTCCGCCTGGCCTACGTCGACCTGACGGCCGACTGCGAGATCGACGCGGGCTGGTGGCGCGGCGCGGGCATGCGCGGCTCGGCCAGCCACCGCGTGACCTTCCACGGCGCACGCGTGCTCGCCGTGGTCGGCGGGCCGGGCGCCCTGCTGCTGCAGCCGTGGTTCGCCCGCGACGCCGTGCGCACCGCCGCGACGTGGGCGGGCGGCCTGGAGGCCGCCGTCGAGGACGCCCTGGCCATCCTCGCCGCCAAGCCCGGGTCGGGGGACATCGAGCAGCTCGCGGCGGCGCAGCTGCGCACGCACGCGCTGACCGCCCGCCGCTGGCTCGAGCACGCCGGCGTCGCGTTGGACGTCGCGGAGCCCGTCGATCCCGCCGGGGAGGCGCTGCACCTGCGCGACGCCCTCAGCCACGAGGTCCGCTCCGGGCTCGACGAGGCCGCGCGGGCGGTCGGTTCGCGCGCCTACGCCACCGGCTCGGTCTTGGAGCGCGTCACCCGCGACCTGACGACCTACACCAAGCAGGAGAGCGCGACGACGAAGACGCTGGCCCTCAAGCAGCGCCTGGAGCCCATGCTCGCCCGGGCCGGGCGCGTGCTGCTCGACGAGCGCGCGTGAGCCGCACGGCGCCCTCCTCCTTCGAGGAGCGCTTCCAGGCCGCCGAGGATCCCTGGGGCTTCGCCTCCTCGGCCTACGAGCAGGCCAAGTACGACGACACGCTGGCCGCGCTGGGCGAGCGCGACTTCGTGTCCGGCCTCGAACTGGGCTGCGCGATCGGCGTGCTCACCGCGCGCCTGGCGGAGCGCTGCGCGCACCTCGACGCGCTCGACGCGTCCCCGACCGCGCTGGCCCGCGCACGCGATCGGACGGCGGGCCACGGCGACGTCGCCCTCCACGAGGCGGTGCTGCCCGAGGGCCTGGACGCCGTCCCCGGCGGCCCGTGGGACCTCGTCGTGGCCTCCGAGGTCCTGTACTACCTCGACGCGCGGCTGCTGCGCGACCTCCTGGCCCGCCTGGAGGCGCGCATGGCGCCCGGCGGCCTGCTCGTCGCCGTGCACTGGACGGGGTCGGCGCCGAGCCACCCGCAGCACGCCGACTCGGTGCACGCCGCGCTGCGCACCCGGCCCGCCCTGCGCCCGCTGCGCCAGGACGTCCGCGACGGCTACCGCGTCGACCTCCTCGAACGCGTGTGAGCCCCGCGCGACTGCGCGCGGTGGTCGCCGTGCCGGCCCACGACGAGGAGGCGTGGATCGGCGCCTGCCTGGATGCGCTCGCCGCGCAGGAGGACCTGGGCGAGGAGGCGTTCGAGGTGCTCGTGGTCCTCGACGCCTGCACCGACGGGACCCGGGCCGCGGTCGCGGCGGCTGCCGTCCGCCACCCGGGCCTGCGCGTCGCGACGCTGCCGGGTCCGGGGCGCGGCGCAGGTCGCGCGCGTGCCGTCGGGATGGACGCCGCGGCGGCCCGCCTGGCGGCCGCGGGCGTCGCGGACGGCCTCGTGGTCACCACGGACGCCGACACGCGGGCGGACCCGGGCTGGCTGGCCGCGCAGCTGCGCCTGCAGGACGGCGGGGCGCGCGTGATCGCCGGGCGGATCGTGCTCGACCCGGCCGGCCTGGAGCCCGACCTGCTCGCCGCGCGCGAGCGCGACGCCGCCACCCGCCTGGCCGTCGTGCGCGCCCACGACCCGCAGGCGGAGCACCACCAGTGCT
>CAXUES010000009.1:0-3556 GCA_964250185.1 uncultured Solirubrobacteraceae bacterium
CTCGGTCATCTCCAGGCAGAGCTGCGCGGGCGGCAGCCCCGTCGTGCGCAGCACCTCCGCGACCGTGTCGCACAGGCCGGGATCGCCGAGCTGGCGCGGGGACAGGTTCACCGCGATGATGAACGCCGAGCGGCCCGGCACCTCGAGCCAGGCGGCCGCCTGGCGGCACGCCTCGGCGAGCACCCACGCGCCGATCGGGACGATCAGGTCGCTCTGCTCGGCGATGCCGATGAAGCGCAGCGGCGGCACCAGCCCGCGCTCGGGATGGCGCCAGCGCAGCAGCGCCTCGGCGCCGATGACCGCGCCGTCGTCCAGGGTGACCATCGGCTGGAAGTGCAGCTCGAGCTCGTCGCGGTGCAGCGCGAGGCGCAGCCCGCTCTCGAGCTCGAGGCGCTCCAGCGCCTGCTCGCGCAGCGTCTCGTCGAAGGTCTCGCGGCGCGCCTTGCCCTGCGCCTTGGCCTGGTACATGGCCGCGTCCGCGTCGCGGGTGAGCGCCTCGCCGGCGATGTCGTCGGCGTCGCAGTAGGCGATCCCGATGCTCGCGGTGGCGAAGCGCGGCTGCCCGCCGAGGATGATCGGCGGGGAGAGGAGCAGGCCGATCCGGTCGGCGACCCGCTCGACGTCCTCGATGCACGTCGTGCCCGGCAGGCAGACGACGAACTCGTCGCCGCCGAAGCGCGCGAGCAGGTCGGTCGGGCGCAGGGCGTCCCGCAGGCGCGCGGCCACGGCGACGAGCAGCTCGTCGCCCAGCGTGTGCCCGAGCGAGTCGTTGACGACCTTGAAGTTGTCCAGGTCGATGAAGAGCACGCCGACGCCCTCGTGCGCG
Organism: uncultured Solirubrobacteraceae bacterium; assembly: GCA_964250185.1. Taxonomy (GTDB): domain Bacteria; phylum Actinomycetota; class Thermoleophilia; order Solirubrobacterales; family Solirubrobacteraceae; genus Paraconexibacter. The sequence continues at coordinate 827 of CAXUES010000009.1, forward strand.
CCACGGGTGTCCAGCGCGGCGCCGAGCTCGGCCGAGAAGCGCACGCGGTTGGCCAGGCCGGTCAGCGGGTCGTGCTGGGCCTGGTGGATGAGCTCGGCCTCGGCGGCCTTGCGGGCGGTGATGTCCACGCCCTGCAGCAGCACGGCGCCCTCCGTGCCGGGCAGGGTGGAGCCGCTCCACAGCATCCAGCCCGTGTCCCCGTCGGCCAGCGCGGAGCGCAGCTCGCGCTCGCGGTGCGAGGTCGCCGTCCAGTCCTGCTGCGCCAGGGGGCGGTCGACGGGCGCGACGAGGTCGGTGAAGGGGCGCCCGAGGAGCCCGTCCTCCGTGCCGAAGACGTCGGTCAGCGCCTGGTTGACGCGGACGAGCAGCCCGTGCTGGTCGCAGACCGCCATGCAGATCGGCGCGTGGTCGAACGAGGTCCGCATCTGCTCGGCGGTGCGGTGGGTGTCGGCGTGGGCCGTGGTGAGCTCCAGGCGCACCGACTCGTTCGCGCGCCAGGAGACGAGCTCGAAGACCGAGAGCGCGGCGACGAAGGCGCCGTGGATGGCCGCCCAGGACCACATCGAGTGCCCGTCGCCCATCGCCATGGGGTGGGCGAACACCGCGTCGCCGTTGATCTGGCTCATCAGCCCGTGCTGGAGGACGACGTAGCCCACGGCCAGCAGGTAGACGAGCCACTCCTCGTACAGGGCGAGGGCGGCGGTCATCACGAAGTAGTGGAAGTGCGCCTCGATCGTCCCGTGCCACAGCACGACGAGGGCCGCCGAGCAGCTCAGCAGGCCCAGCGCGCAGCAGGCGGCGCGCACCGAGCGGCCGCCCGGCCCCCGGACGGCGAGCACCCCGAACAGCGCCGAGGGGGCGACCATGGCCACCGCGACGGGCGCCGACCAGCCCTCCAGCATCCCGAACGCCGGCAGGAGCACGACGTGCGCGGCGAGGACGAGCAGCAGCGCCCGGTGCCGCCGGCGCCAGCGCTCGGCGGGGAGCGTCCGCCCCCGGGGCAGCGACGCGAGGAGGGCCTGGACGCTGCGCACATGCACTCATCGGCGCGGGCGCGGGCCGAGTTGAGAACCTACCCCCGGATGGCGCACCCGCATCCGGTGCCTCCCACCCAATGGTGCGCGCCGCGGGGCGGCGTCTACCCAAGCGCGCCGCGGGGCGGCCCTAGCGTCGATCCCATGACGCAGACGCTCCCCTCGGGCTCGGACTTCCTCACCGCGGGGCGCGGCCTGCAGGACGAGGAGGCGCCCCGCCGCGCCGGCTCGTCGGCCACCGCCGAGCGGGGCAGCGCCCGGGCGACCGTCCCCGCGATCGAGCCCGACGGCACGTTCGTGAAGGTCGGCCAGGACGACCACCCGCTGCCCCGCGCCTGCGAGGTCACGGTGAACTTCCAGGACTACTTCCGCTCGTCCTCCAAGCTCGGGCGCTTCGGCAAGGTCGTCGGGATCGACCCGGAGGGCGGCGAGTACCTGATCATGCTCGACGACTTCGAGTGCCTCGCCGTGCCCATGCGCCGCGTCGAGTGGCGCAAGCTCGCGACCTGAGGTCAGCCTCGGAGCCCCTCGGCGACCCGCGCCACCCCGGCGACCGCCTCGGGCGTCGCGCTGACGGCGAGCATCCGCCCGAGGAGGCGGTCGAGCAGCCCGGCCGCCGGGCCGGTGAGGCCCATGGTGTGGGTGATGCGCGTGCCGCCGCCCGGCAGCGCCTCGAGCTCGTGCACGTAGTGCCCGCGGGCGACGGGCAGCCCGTGGGTGCCGCGCACCACGAGCCGCCGCTGCGCCTGCACTTCGGTGATGACCACGTCGACGGGCCGGGTGCGGTCGGGCTTCCACCGCCCGGTCGTGCCGGGCGCGACCGGGCCGTCCAGCGTGGCCCAGGCCAGCGCGGGGTGCCACTGCGGCCGCAGCGCCGGGTCGGTCCACGCCTCCCACACCGCCGCGGGCGCGGCGCTCGTCTCCGTCGTGCTCGTGGCGAGGACCCGCATGCCCCGACTACGGAGCCCGGCCGCGCGGCGCCTACGCGTCGTCGGCGTCGGGGCCCTTGGGCCCCGGCCCGCGCAGCCAGTCGCCGAGCTTGCCGACCGCCTCGTTGAGCGACTCGCCCGCGTCGGCGAACGCGGTCTGGAAGCGCTCGGCGTAGTGGTCGGCCGCGGCGCCGGCGTGGGCGCGGGCGTCCTCGGGCTCATTGCCGCGGCGCACGTAGTCGCCGGCGAGGATGCGGTCGTAGGCGCCCGTGCGCACCCAGTCGAGCAGCTCCTTGACCCGGCGGACGGGCAGCGGATGGGTGACGCCGAGGTCGCTGAGCAGGCGCGACAGGCGCTGCATGCCGCTGCCGCCCGTCGTGTACTCCATGGCCTGGCGCATGAACGGCTCCATGTTGAGCCGGTGCGACGGGATGCCCGCCGACATGGCGAGCATGACCCGGCAGACGGCCATCGGGTCGCGCATGACCAGCGCGGCGCCGCGGTCGCAGGTCAGCTCCGAGGCGCGCGACCACTCCAGCAGCGCGAGCTTGATCGGCAGCACGGGCAGGCCGACGGGCAGCGCGGCGCCGGACAGCATCAGCACGAGCTGCGTCGCCGTGCGGTAGAGGGCGTGATCGCTGAGCAGGTGCGCCGCCTCGTGGGCGAGGACGGTGCGCAGCTCGACGTCGTCGAGGAGGTTCAGCGTCGCCGAGTTGACGACGACGAAGGGGGCGCTGGCGCCGATCGCCGCGGCGTTGGCCACGGGC
>CAXUES010000009.1:3566-10935 GCA_964250185.1 uncultured Solirubrobacteraceae bacterium
CCTGGGTGAGGTGCAGGTCGGGGACGTCGGGGAGGTCGAGCACCGCGTAGGCGGACTGGTGCGCGCGCCAGACGTCGGAGAGCTGCTCGGGCCCGAGGCGGATGCTCGCGCCGAGGTAGCGCTGGCGCAGCGCCCGCTCGTAGCCCAGCTCGATGAGCTTGCGCACGACGCGGTCGAGCTGCGGCACGCGGGAGAGGGCGGCGGTGGCCGCCGCGTCGGCCGGGTGCTCGTAGGCCTTCGGCGAGATCTGCGGGAGCTGGTGTCCGGGGACGGGCAGCGAGTCCATCCCCGGACCCTCCCACACCTAGGAGGCGCTGACGCCGACCCCGATCGGGCAGCTGACGCCCGTCCCGCTCATCGAGCAGTAGCCGTTGGGGACCTTGTGCAGGTACTGCTGGTGCTCGGCCTCGGCGTAGTAGAACTCGCCCGCCGGCTCGATCTCCGTGGTGATCTCGCGGTCGTTGCCCGCGGCGCGCAGGGCCTCCTGGTAGCGGTCGCGCGACACCTTGGCGGCGGTGAGCTGCGCCTCGGAGGTCGTGTAGATCGCCGAGCGGTAGGCGGTGCCGGTGTCGTTGCCCTGGCGCATGCCCTGCGTCGGGTCGTGGACCTCCCAGAACGTCCTGAGCAGGTCGTCGTAGGAGACGACCTTGGGGTCGAAGACGACCAGGACGGTCTCGGCGTGGCCGGTCTTGTCCGTGGTGGACTCGCGGTAGGTCGGGTTGGGGGTGAAGCCGCCGTCGAAGCCGACGGCCGTGGTGTAGATGCCCTCGCCGAGGGTCCAGAAGGCGCGCTCGGCGCCCCAGTAGCAGCCCATGGCGAACTCGGCGACCTCGAGGCCGTCGGGGAAGGGGCCCTTCAGCGGCGTGCCGAGGACCTCGTGCGTGGTGGCGGTCGGGATGGGCTCGGGGCGCCCGGGCAGGGCGTCCTCCCGAGCGACCATCTCACCCTTCTGCATCAGGCGGGAGAAGAAGGACATGCACGCAGCGTAGACCCGTCACTTCAAGGGATCATGTCCCCAGTTCATCAGCGAGCAGCGCCAGCGCGAGTGCTCCTCGTCGTCCTTCGGACCACCCTGCGCGAGGTGCCGGTCCACATGGCCGTGCACCTCCTTCATCGCCGCCAGGTCGTCGTCGTCGATCACCTCTTGTCGAGCGCCCCGGGCTTGTGGACCGCGTCCTTGCCCGTCTTGTCGGACTCGACCTCGTACTGGGGCTCGTCCTTGGACGCCTTGACCTTGCGGCCGGCCTCCTCGGTCTCCTCGGTGATCTTCTTCTTCACCTCGCCCTCCACGGTGTTCCCGTGGCTCTGCCACTCGACCTTGTCGCCCTTCTTGAAGTCATCGGCCATGCAAGACCCTGTTGCCGGGGTAGGGCCTGCTCATGCGCGCAGCGACCTTCCGGGACAACGAAGTGGGCGTGGAGGAGCACCCCGACCCCGAGCCCGGCACGGGCGAGGTGCTCGTCCGCGTCCGGTCGGCCGGCCTCAACGGCGCCGACGTCCTGCAGAAGGCCGGCCACTACCCCGCGCCCGTCGGCTCCCCGCAGGACATCCCCGGGCTCGAGCTGGCCGGCGAGGTCGTGGCGCTCGGCCCCTTCGCGGAGCGCTTCGCCGTCGGCGACCGCGTCATGGGGATCGCCGGGGGCGGCGGGCAGGCCGAGCTGCTGCACCTCCACGAGCGCCAGCTCATGCCGGTGCCCGAGGGGGTGCCCGACGACCAGGCGGGCGGCTTCCCCGAGGTCTTCACGACCGCGCACGACGCGATCGTCACGCAGGGCCTCCTGAAGCCGGGCGAGCGCCTCCTCGTGCACGGCGCCGCGGGCGGCGTCGGGACCGCGGCGGTGCAGATCGGGCGCCTCCTCGGCGCGCACGTCACGGCGACCGTCCGCTCGGAGGGATCGCGCGACGCGGTCGCGCAGCTCGGCGCCGACGAGGTCCTCGATCCCGCCGAGTTCACCGACCGGGAGCCCTACGACGTCATCCTCGAGCTCGTCGGTGCCCCCGACTTCCCGGGGAACCTGCAGGCGCTGGCCACCGACGGGCGCATCGTCGTCATCGGCGTCGGCGCGGGCCCGGTGGTGGAGGTCGACCTGCTCGCGCTGATGCAGAAGCGGGGCACGCTGCGGGCGAGCACCCTCCGTGCCCGGCCGTTGGAGGAGAAGGCGCTCACCGCGCGCCGGCTGGAGAAGCAGCTCTTGCCCGCGCTGGGCCGCGGGGACCTCGTCGTCCCGATCGCCCGCGCGTTCCCGCTCGACGAGGTCGCCGCCGCCTACGAGCACTTCACGGCGGGCGGCAAGCTCGGGAAGGTCGTCGTCCTGCCCTAGGCGCTGGGCACCCACGGCACTGCGGGTGCCTAGCCCACCGGCGCGATCCGGACGCTCCCCGTTCCCCGCAGGTCGCTCGAGCACTCCGTCAGCTGGAGCTCCGGTGCCCGGCAGTCGTGGTCCTGGTCGACCGCCGGCGTCGTCGTCGGGACCGTGACGGACCCCGCCGCGAGGGCGGCGTAGGTCGTCGTGACCGACGCGTCGAGCACCGAGCTGGTGAGGACGGGGTCCTGGTCGAACAGGAAGAGCTCGGGCTGCTCGCCGTCGTCACACGCGCCAGGCCACACCGCGACGTCGACGGCTTCGAGGTCGAGGCGGACGTGGGTCGCGTCGATGGGATGCGCGACGAGCTGCGGCGGCCGCCCGTCGGTCGGGTCCTCGGTGGGCGGGCCCGTCGACGAGCACGAGCGCACCGTGGTGTCGACCGCCTCATCGTCCTGGTGGTTGGAGGCGGTGCCCATGAGCAGGTCCTGACCGTCCACCTCGGTGTCCTGCGTGGCGCCGGGGGCGAGCGCGACCGGGGCGTAGGTCGTCGACCACCCGAGCTGCTGCTGCTCGTCGAAGGCGGACGTGCTGGCGGGGAACGGGGAGGTGGCGGGGAAGCTGTCCTTCCGGTGCAGCGCATAGCTCAGGACGCCCTCGTAGCTGACGACGTAGGAGCCAGCTGTGGGAGCCGCCTGCGTCGTGACCGTGGGGGACGGTGTCGTGGGCGTCGGGGCAGCGGGCGTGGGAGCGGCTGCGGGTGCCGGCGTAGGTGTGGGTGCGGGCGTGGGCGGTGCCTGGGGCGCGGCCGGCGGCGGCGCGACGGGACACGCGTGGATCCGCTCGGCGAGCTGGGTCTCGCGGAGCGCGTCGCCGGCAGGGCCGCGACTGCGCAGCGTCGCCTGCAACGTGCAGGGAGCCGCGCCGGCGAGGAGGAGCCGCAGGCGCAGGCGGCCCGTCGCCACCCGACGCCCGGAGCAGGTGAACCGGCGGGTCGGTGCGTCGCCGGCCAGCGCGCAGCGCAGGCTGTGCGAGCCTGCCCGCGCCGCCCGGATCTCCCCGACGTCCGCGTCGAGCGAGCCCGACAGCCGCCGGATCCCGCCGGGGCAGCGGAGGTCGATGCGCACGGCGGACCCGCTCGCCACGAGGGCGCCGCGGCAGGCCGGGCGCGGGGCCGCCTGCGCTGCCCCCGGGAGCAGCGGCACCCCGCACGACAGGAGCAGCAGCGACCAACGGAGGCGTCCCATGGCCGGCCGGACCGTACCGGCCGGACGGCGCCGCGCCACCAGATGAGCAGAACTCTGGGGTCGACCTGGGGTGCCGTGGCCTCCACGGCCGAGCAGAGTGCTCCTCCGTGCTCTGCCGCCGCCTCCTCCTGCCGCCGCTCGTGGTCGCCGCGACCGTCCTCCTCGGCGCTCCGGCCGCCCACGCCGCCCAGCCCGCGACCATCTCCTACTCCGACGAGGCCGGCGGCGACGGGGACCTGGTCATCACCGCCGCCCCGGGTGAGCGGCTCGACTTCGCCGGCGGCCTCGTCAGGACGGCGGACGGCTACTACCTCTCGATGCACAACTCCAACGGCGGGTTCGTCGGAGATCAGTTCGTGCAGGACAACGGCACGTGCTTCCAGGACGACGCGGAGGACATCGGCTGCGCGCTGTCCTCCACCACCCGGTACGGGGTCCAGATCGTCGGCAGCGGCGTCGCGGACGACATCGGCGTCAACGACCCGTCCGATCGGACCTCGGGGACGCCGACCCCGCCGGATCGCCTCATCACGGTCGACGGCGGCGACGGGAACGACAGGATCGACGTCGGCAACGCGATGACCGGGGGCGACGTCCTCCAGGGCGATTCGGTCCTCCGCGGCGGGCCGGGCGACGACGAGCTCGACGGCGGCGCGGGCGACGACGTCCTCGACGGAGGACCAGGCGCCGATCGGCTCTACGGCGACAACGGTGCGGACACGCTGCGCGGCGGCGACGGCGACGACACGCTGAAGGGCGACTACTACGGGGCGAGCGCCACCGTGTCGGCCGACGTGCTCGACGGCGGTCCGGGCGTCGACACGATCGGCGAGGACTGGTACCGGGTCGGCGTGGACCCGCCCGACGCCGCACCCACCGTCACCCTGGACGGCCAGGCCAACGACGGGCGCCCCGGCGAGGGCGACGACGTCCTCTCCGTCGAGCGCTTCCGCGAGCAGGTCCCGCGGGAGGCCCGAGGGCGGCTGAGCATCACCGGGAGCGATGCGGACGAGGACTACGTGCTCCTCTCGTCGTCGGTGCTCGCGGCGGCCGGGGGCACCGACCACATCGTGACCTCGGACCTCGACGACACGGTCGACGCCGGCCCGGGCGACGACACCATCGAGGCGGGCTACGGCGACGACGACATCACGCCGGGGCCCGGTCAGGACACCGTGGACGCCGACCGTCCGGGCGCGTGCGTCGCCGGCCCGGTCTTCGGGGTGTGCACGATCCCGTCGGGCAACGACACGATCCACGCCCAGGACGGCGAGCGCGACACGATCGACTGCGGCGTCGGCGACGACACCGCCTACGTCGACGCGATCGACACGACCTCGAACTGCGAGCACGTCGCGGTGGCGGGCGCGCCGGCCGGCGGTGCGGCACCCGGGACGCCGGGGAGCTCGACGCCGGGGAGCTCGACGCCGGCGCCCCCGCCGACGTCGGCGTCGGCGCCCCCGCCGACCGTCACGCCCGCGACCGGCACGAGCGGGGCTGCCGCCGCCAGTCCCACCACCCAACCGGGGGCCACGCGTTGCGTGGTCCCCAGGCTCAAGGGCAGGACGGTGACGGGCGCGAGGAAGGCGCTGAAGCACGCCCACTGCGCGCTCGGCCGGGTGACGCCCGCCGCGCGCAGGCGCCCGGCGCACGCCGTGGTGCGGACGCAGGCCAAGCGCGCGGGCACCTCCCTGGCGGCGGGGGCGAAGGTCGACCTGAGGCTCGGGCGCAAGCGCTAGAGCGCGTCCGCGAGCGCCCGCCGGGAGGCGATCCCGAGCTTGCCGAACACCTGACGCAGGTGCCACTCGACGGTCGAGACGGTGACGAAGAGCCGGGCGGCGATCTCGCGGTTGGTCAGTCCGGCGGCGGCGAGGTCGGCGACGCGCCGCTCGGCCGGCGTGAGCGCGTCGGGACCCGAGCGCACCTCGCGCCGCGGCCGGGCGCCCGCAGCGAGCAGCTCGTCGCGGGCGCGCGACGCCGTGCGCCGCGCGCCGAAGCGGTGCGCGTCCTCCAGCGCGCCCGTCAGGACCTCGCGCGCCTGCCGGCGCTGCCCGGCCCGGCGCAACCCGGCACCGAGCAGGACCCGCGCGCGCGTGTGGTCGAGAGCGCTGTCGGCCGTGGCGAGCAGCGCGATCGCCTGCTCGAGGTCGGCGAGCGCTCCCGTGGCCGCCCCGTGCGCGGCCAGGGCGACGCCGAGCGGCCGCGGCGCCCCGAAGGACCGTGCGAGCTCGACCTCCTCGTGGGCGAGCCCCGCCGCCTGCTCCGTGTCGCCGAGCGCGAGGGCCGCCGCCGACGCCTGGCTGCGCCACGGCATGCAGACCGGGTTGCGGACGCCGAGCGCGGTGATGGATGCACCGGCGCCGCGGTGCCCGGCGAGCGCCGCGGTGTGATCGCCTCGCGCCGTGGCCGCCAGCGCGCGGACCTGCTCGGCGAAGGGTCCCATCGCGCCCTGCGGCTCGGGGCGCGCCGCGAGGTCGGCGGCGATGCGGTCGACCGCCTCGACGTCGTCGCGCTCGGCGTGGGCGAGCGCTGCGTAGTACGCCGCGGCCGGCCGGTAGCGCTCGGCGCCGCCCGCCCACGCATCCATCGCCGCCTCGGCGTCGGCGGCGCTCCCGGCGACGTCGCCGCGCCAGAGCCGGGGCCAGCTGCGGGCGTAGGAGGACATCGCGAACCCGAGCACCGAGGCGCGCGCTCGAGCATCGGCGAAGCAGGCGGCCAGCCAGTCCTCGACGTCGGGGGCGCCCAGCCAGGACAGCGCGCCGACGATGTGCCAGAGCACCTGCGAGTCCGTCGTCTCCTCCTCGACGAGCTCGCGACCCCCGAGGTGGCGGAACCCGGCGAGGACGTCGCCGGCCGGCGTGGCGCCCGCGAAGAGCCGTTGGGTGAGCACGCCGCTGAGGACGGCGCGCCGCCCGGGCGCGGGCCGGCCCGCGGCCGCGTCGTCGAGCCACCGGGCGACCTGCGCGTGGGACTCGGCCGCGTGGGCGCCTGACAGCAGCCCCGACGCGAGCTGTCCGGCCTGCAGGGCCTCGCGGAGGTCCTCCTGCCCGGCCGGCAGGCGTGTGAGCCCGCGCGCGAAGGCCTCGACGGAGGCATCGAAGCGGGCGGCGTGGTGCAGGCTCCAGCCCAGCTCGAGGCGCAGGCGCGCCTCGGCGACCGGGTCGGCCACCTCCAGCAACGCATCCTCGAGCTCGGGCGGCGCAGGGCTTCCGGCGGCCGTCGCCGCCCGGGAGAGGGCGAGCACGAGCTCGGTGCGGCGTCCGGCCCCGACCGGCTCCCGCAGCGCCCGTGAGAGCAGCGACGCGGCGGTGGCGGGCGCGGCCGTCGTGGAGGCGCGGGCGGCGGCGTGCTGCAGCGCGTCGACCGCCCAGGGGCCCAGCCCCGGCTCCGCGGCGAGCAGCTGCGCGGCCACGAGCCCGGGTGCGGCACCTGCGGCGTGCAGCACCCGGGCTCCCTCGCCGTGCAGGGCGGAGCGTTCGGACGCCGTCAGGCCGGCGAGGACCGCCCGGCGCACGAGCGGGTGCACGAAGCGCGCGGGCACCTCGTCGGCCAGGACGTCGGCGCGCGCGAGGCGCGAGGCAGCGGCACGTCCGATCGCCGGGGTGAGCCCCGCGAGGGCGGTGACCACGGGCAGGGGTGCCGACTCGACGAGCACCGCGACCGCTCGCGCGAACGCGACGGCGTCCGGACCGAGCGCCTCGAGGCGCAGGGTCACCTGCCCGGTGAGGCCGAGCGGCGCGAGCGCACCGACCCGCTCGGCATCGAGCTGCCCGGCCGGCACGGCGGCCAGCGTGTCGGCGAGCTGGCGCACGTAGAGCG
>CAXUES010000009.1:10945-16152 GCA_964250185.1 uncultured Solirubrobacteraceae bacterium
CGGGTTGCCGGTGGTGGCACCGGCGATGAGCCGGCAGGTCCGCGCGTCGGCCGAGGGCAGGCGCCGGCGCACCGCGGCCGCGACCTCGTCGCTGCTCAGCGGGGCCAGGGGGACGGGGCGGGCGCCGGCCAGGGCGGTGAGGCGGTCGATGAGCGCCGCGTGCGGCGTCGGCTCGCCCGTGCGCCGCGCGACGATGATCCCGACGCCCATCTGCGCGCGGCGCTCCGCGAGGAACGCGAGCGACCGGAGGCTCGGCTCGTCGAGCCACTGCGCGTCGTCGGCGATGACCAGCGCCGGCTCAGGCATCTCGGCGACGATCCAGGCGACCGCGTGCAGGACCGGGAGGTCCACCGTCGCCTCCGACGTCCCGCCGAGGCCGAGCAGCCCTGCGGCCGGCGCGCCCGGGCCCTGGAGGCGGCGGGCGCGCTCCACGGGGTCCGTGCCGGCCAGGGCGTCCTCGAGCAGCCCGACGCACCCGCCCCAGGCGAGGTCCCGTTCGAGCTCCCGCCCCGGCAGGTGCAGCGGCCGCAGGCCCGCCGCCGTGGCCCGGGCCGCGGCGACGTCCAGCAGCAGGGACTTCCCGAGCCCGGCGGGGGCATCGACGACGAGCAGCGGTCCGGCGTGCCGACGGACGTCCGCCACCGCGGCGTCGATGGCCCGCAGCGCCTCGTCCCGACCCTGGAGGCACCCCGTGTCCTCCATGTGACCGGAACCTAGGCGCCCGCCCATGGGTGAGCGAACGATGAGGAGGGGGGAGCAGGCAGCCGGCTCAGTAGGGCGGCAGGTCGCCCCACCACTCGCCCAGCACCCGGAAGGCCGACCAGAAGCGGCGCTTGGCGCCCTCCTCGTCCAGCGCCTGGTCGATGTCCGGGGTGAGCAGCACCTGCGTGGAGGGGGTGAACGGCTGCACCTGGCCCTCGGCCTCGGCCAGGGGCCGGGCGAGCGGGAGCTGCAGGTCGTCCAGGACGCCCAGGGCCTCGGTCCCCATGACGACGATCATCCGCGGGGAGACGATCGCGAGCTCCTCGCGCAGGCGCCCGACGCAGCGCTCGTGGGCGAGCGCGGGATCGGTGACCGGGCACTTGACGCAGTTGGTGCCGTAGATGGCCAGCGGATCGATGTCCAGGCGCTTGAGCGACTTCATCACCGCGGTCCCGGCGCGGCCGTAGAAGGCGACGCCCTCCTCGATCTCCGGCGCGTGCTTGAGCAGCACGATGTCGGCCTGCGGGTGGCCCGACCCGAGCACCGGCATGAGCGAGCCGCGCGGGCACAGCCGGCAGTCCTGCAGGTCGTGGGTGAGCGTGTTGAGCTCACGGATGGCCCGCTCCAGGTACTTCTCGCGGATCTCGTCGTCGGTCGCTGGCATCGGCCCCAGGGGGTTCGACGCGTGCGGCCTGCTCCCCTCGCCCTGCATCAGGCGTTGCGGTCGCGGCCCGCGCGGGCACGGCGCACGCGCCGGTCGCGGCGGCGCGAGCGGGCGCCCTCCGGGGTCGCCTTGGTCTCCAGGAACTTCAGCGCCTGGACGTAGAGGAGCGTCCCCGGCCGGGTGATGAGCTCGGCCTGGCGCAGGGCGGCGAGGAACTCCTCCGGGCCGTCGAAGTCGGGCATCCGGACCCGCACGGTGCCCAGGCCGGCGGCGACGTGGCTGTCGGAGCCCGCCCCCGCGACGATCCGGTACTTGGCCGCGAAGCGCACGGCCTCCTCGTTGAAGGAGCCGATCGCCACGCGCGGGTTGAAGACCTCCAGCGCGTCGACGTCCTCGACGATCGGCAGCAGATGCTCGTAGTCGGGGACCGCGTGCATGCGGTCGAACGGGTGGGGGACGTAGACCACGCCGCCCTGGGCCTTGATGGCGTCCACCGTCTCGCGCATGGTCAGCCCGCGGGGGATCTGCTCGTGCAGGAACAGCCCGATGACCTCGCCCTGCGTCGCGGTCTTGACCTCCTCGCCGACGATGACCTTCACGCCGTAGCGCTCGGCCAGGGCCGCGGCCTCCTCGGCCCCCGAGATGACGTTGTGGTCGGTGACGGCGATCGCCCCGAGGCCCTCGTCGCGCGCGGTGGCCAGCAGCACCTCGACCGGCGTGGCGCAGTCGCCGGAGTGGTCGGTGTGCATGTGCAGGTCGACGTCGATCCGCCTGCGCGCCCCGACGCGACGGGCGAGGACCGGGTCGCCCTCCGCGGGGTGGCGGCGGACGGCCAGCGCCTCGTAGACCCCCTCGAGCTCCTCGGCGACCGTCGCCCAGGGCCGCGCTGCCGTGGCCCGCGCGCCCGCCTCGCGCAGGCGCCCGCGCAGCGCGGGGTCGTCCACGAGGCGCCCGAGCTGGGTGGCGAGCTCGTCGACGGCGTTCGGCGTGTGCAGCAGCCCGAGCCGGCCCTCGTCGAGGGCGTCCTGGTAGGCGTCGATGCCGCTGGCCAGGGGGATCGCCCCCGCCGCGAGCACCCGTGCGACGAGGTCGGGCGCGGGCGCGGCGCCGTCGGAGGCGAGCACGACGACGTCGGCGCGGGCGAGGACCGCCTCCTCGGGGTCCTCGGTGACCCGCACGCGGTCGGCGAGCTCGCCGCGGACGACGGGCACGGCCTGGGAGCCCGGGCGCCGGGGGCGCAGCTCGACCTCCCAGGCCCCGGTCGCCTCCAGGCGGCGCAGGCCCCGCAGCGTCGTGCGCAGCGCCCCGCGCTCCTCCGCGTCGAGCACGGCGATGCGCACGGGCCGCGCCGGGTCGTCGCGGTCCACGGTGGCTCCCACCGGGTCCGCGCCCGGGGGGAGCACGCGGTACTCGCCGCCCAGGAACCGCTGCGCGCGCCGCGCGGTCGCCCCGGAGGAGGCCAGGCGCGCGTCCAGGCGCCCCAGGACGACGTCGGCCAGGCGCCGGGTGACCTGGGTGGCCAGCAGGCGCTCCCCCGGCGCGTGGAAGGTCCCGACGTTCAGCGCCCGCGAGTGGCGCAGCACGGCCGAGGAGATCGAGGGGGAGTAGGGCTCGTGCAGGTGGCAGAGGTCGAAGGCCTCCAGGGCGCACAGCTCCTCCACCGTCCGGGCCAGGTCGATGGGCAGCGTGGCGCGGGCGCGGGAGGCGCCGGGCAGCGCGAGCGCCTCGCCCACCGCGAGCACGCGGACCTCGCCCGGGGCGCCGAGCACGTCGCCGGCGCGGATCGCGGCACGGCCCGCGCGGACGTCGGCGTGCGAGGTCGACGGGCAGATGACCGTGACGCGGTGGCCTCGGGCGGCCAGGCCGGCGGTGGTGGCGCGCACGGCGCGGTCGACGTCGTCCCCCGCGCCCCACGGCGAGGGTGTGACGTGGGCGACGGCGAAGCGCTCTGCCGACCGGGTCATGCCCCCATCATCCCACCTGGGCGACGGGCTCCACCGGCGCGGCGGGCGTCCACGTCCGCGGCAGGCGCACGGTGACGGTCGTGCCGCGGCCGGGCGAGCTGACCACGCGCAGCCAGCCGCCGGCCGCCTCGGCGCGCTCGCGGCTCACCGCCAGGCCGCGCCGCCCCTCGGCGAAGGCCGCGGCCGGGCGGTCGGGCGCCATCCCGCGGCCGTCGTCGACCACCTCGACCTCCAGCGCGACGGCGCTGTGGTGCACGTCGATGGTCAGGTGGGAGGCCTCGGCGTGGCGGCAGGTGTTGCGCACGAGCTCGCGCAGCAGCGCGATCACGAGCTCGTCGTGGCGGCGGTCGACGGCGTCGTCGACCCGGATCGTCGCGCGCAGCCCGGCCTCCGCCGTGAGGTCGCCCACGTCGGTCAGCACGGCCGCGCGCAGCCCGCCGTGCTCGAGCGCGGGCGGGTGCAGCTCGTCGGCCACGGCACGCAGCGCGCTCGTCGCCCGGGCCAGGGCCTGCGCCGCGACGCGCCGCGGCCCCGCGCGCTGCTCCTCCGCCACCGCCAGCGCCGCGTCGAGCTCGCGCCGGCCCGACGCCAGCCAGGCGACGACGTCGTCGCGCAGTGCGCCCGCCAGGCGCGTGCGGTCCGCGCCCGCGCCCGCCAGCCAGTCCGACAGGACCGCGCGCCGCTCGACCTCGGCGGCGTCGGCCTGGGCCGCGAGGCGGTCGCGGGTCGCGCCCACGGCCGCGACCATCGCGGTGGTCCAGGCCATCGCCAGCAGGAACCGCCCGGTGACGTCGAGCGGCGGCAGCGACCCGCTCACCGCGAGGTCGGCCAGCGCGCCGACGAGGTAGGCCACGACGGTCGCCACGCAGAGGCGCATCGACTCCTGACGATCGAGCACCCAGACGAGCGCGAAGGGGAAGAGCGGCAGGAGCACCGTCAGCGGCGAGTCGCCGCCGCCCGAGACCGCCACGGCAGCGGCGACCAGCGCGATCCCCGGCACCGACGCGGAGCTGAGCGGGTAGCGCCACCACTGCCGGTAGGCCACCGCGATGCCCGCGCCGCCGATGAGCAGCGCCGCGACCAGGACGACGAGCTCGAGCACGGTGACCCGGCCTCCGAGCAGCAGCGTCCAGGCGGCGGCGGTGGCGAAGACGACGCCGCGCACCACCGCGGCGTCGCGCGCCCGGCGCCGGCCGAGGGCGTCCGCGGCGAGCGTCGCGCGCTGCGCCGGCTCGCCCAGGCGCACGTGGAAGGTCGTGCGCCCCGACCCGCCCGAACCCAGCAGCACCGAGCAGCCCAGCCTCGTGGCGTGGTCGACGACGTCGCCGCTCGCGCGGCGCAGCGCGCCGAGGTCGCCGGGCACGTCGACCCACAGGGACGTCTCCTCGCCCTCGACCTCCACCCGCGCGGTGAGCTCCGCGTCGCCCCGGCCGTGGTGCTCCAGCACGTCGCCGAGGCGCAGCGCGAGGTCGAGCAGGAGCTCCTGGTCGGCCTCGGGGACCGGCGTGCCGGCCTGCACCCGCAGGCGCCCGCCCCCCTGGCGCTCCAGCGCCGCGCGCAGGCGCTCCTGCAGGCCGACCGCCGAGCCCGGCGCCGGATCGAGCGCGTTGGCGGCGAGCGTCGTGCCCTCCAGCGCCTCCACGGCGGAGCGCACGGCGTGGATGAGGGCGGGCTGGTCGCCGTCCTCGACCTCCTGGCGGGCGGCGAGCACCGCCTGCAGCGGCCCCTCGTGCAGCTGCTGGGAGACGCGCCGGCGCTCCCGGTCGTCGAGGTTGAGCCCCGCGTCGAGCAGGCGGCTCGTGCCGGAGCGGGTCCGCGCGGCGCGGACGACCAGCGGCTGGCTCACGCGCGAGAGCGCGACGCCGCCGAGACCGAGC
>CAXUES010000009.1:16162-21176 GCA_964250185.1 uncultured Solirubrobacteraceae bacterium
AGCAGCGCCCCCGCCGCCGCGGCGAGGTCGCGCGTGCTGACCGCGTCACCCGCCAGGAGCGTGGCGGCCAGCGAGGCGGCGTAGGCCCCGGCCGAGACGGCGGCCAGCGCGGCCGCGTTGCGCGCCGAGCCCGCGGCCCCGGCGGCGAGCGGCATGAGCAGCAGCACGGCCACGAGCCGGGACGACGGCCCGCCCGTGGCCTGCAGGAGCGCCGCGAGCAGCGCCCCGTCGAGGAGGTGGAAGGCCAGCGGGCGCACCCGCTCGGGGCCCGGCGCGAGCGCGAGGGCGAGCTCGGAGGCGACCACGAGCGCGCGGATGACCAGGAGGGTCGCGAAGGCCTCGGTGCTGCCGGGCGACCCCAGGCCGAAGACGACGATCGGCGCGAGCAGCGCGAGGCGGCCGACCGCGTCGAGCTGCGCGGTCTGGCGCCGTCCGTCCTGCTCGCCCCTCGTGCTGTGGACCGGCGCGGCGTGCTGCTGTCGTGCCGGGAGCCCCCTCCCCATGGGCGCGACGGTACCGGCGCGGGCCCCCCGACGCGACACCGGGTCGCGCCGGGGACCGGGCGGTGGGACTAGGTCGCGGGCGCGTCCACGCCGGCGGGCGTGGGGGCGGGCGTCGCCGTGCGGGCGTTGGCGGCGATGAACGCCTCCGTGTCCACGCGGGCCCGCTCGTCCGGGCGCTGGTTGTGCGGGGACTTCATGAGGTAGGAGCTCGGGCCGTCGAGCTGGCCGGAGACCCCGTTGTTCATGGCGAGCTTGCAGCAGCGGACGGCGTCGATGACGATGCCGGCCGAGTTGGGGGAGTCCCAGACCTCGAGCTTGAGCTCGACGTTGAGCGGCACGTCGCCGAAGGCCTGGCCCTCCAGGCGGATGTGGGCCCACTTGCGGTCCGTCAGCCACGGGATGTAGTCCGACGGGCCGATGTGGACGTCGGTCTCGGGCAGCTCGTGGCCCATGACCGAGGTGACCGCGTCGGTCTTGGAGATCTTCTTGGACTCCAGGCGCTCGCGCTCGAGCATGTTGAAGAAGTCCATGTTGCCGCCGACGTTGAGCTGCGACGTGCGCAGGAGCTTCACGCCGCGCTCGTGGAAGAGGCGGGCGAGCGTGCGGTGCACGATCGTCGCGCCGACCTGGGACTTGATGTCGTCGCCGACGATCGGCAGGCCCGCCTTGATGAAGCGGTCGTTCCAGTAGTCCTCGCGGGCGATGAAGACCGGGATGCAGTTCACGAAGCCGCAGCCGGCCTCGAGGATCTGCTCGACGTACCACTTGGTGGCCAGCTCGGAGCCCACCGGCAGGTAGGAGACGACGACGTCGGTCTTGGTGTCCTTGAGGATCTGGACGATGTCGGCCGTGGGGCCGGGGGCCTTCTCCACGCGCTGGGAGACGTACTTGCCCAGGCCGTCGTGGGTCATGCCGCGCGACACGGTCACGCCGGTGTCGGCGGGGACCTTGTCCGTGAAGGTCATCGTGTTGTTCGGGTCGGCGGCGATGGCCACGGAGAGGTCCTGGCCGACCTTCGTGGCGTTGACGTCGAACGCCGCCGTGAACTCGATGTCGGAGACGTGGTAGCCGCCGAGGTCGGTGTGCATGAGGCCGGGCACCTCACCGGACGCGTCGGCGTCGCGGTAGTGGTGCACGCCCT
Source organism: uncultured Solirubrobacteraceae bacterium (assembly GCA_964250185.1). Lineage (GTDB taxonomy): Bacteria > Actinomycetota > Thermoleophilia > Solirubrobacterales > Solirubrobacteraceae > Paraconexibacter. Next base: position 17,807 of record CAXUES010000009.1, read on the forward strand.
GGACGAAGGCGCTGGCGCAGTTGCCCACGCCGATGATGGCGACGCGGACCTTGTCCTGCTGGTAGCGGCCGGAGCCGTTGGATGCGGCGCCGTTGGCGCCGTTGGAGCCGTTGGGCTGGGGCATTGTGAGGTTCCTCTTGGGGGACGTGCTGCGTTGGGCGAAGGACCCCGCGCGGGGTGCTTCGTTACGCGAGCTGGCGGCGCACGTGGTCGATGCGCTGCGCGGTGGTGACGATGGTCAACGCGGCGAGCACGTAGACCGCGGGCTCGAGCAGGTCGATGCCGAAGGGGGCGTCCGGGCCCAGGATCAGGCCCACGGACAGGATGACGACGCGGATGGCGCGCGAGGCGATGCCGACCTTGCACTCCACGCCGAGGGCCTCGGCCCGGGCGCGGGTGTAGGAGACCATCAGGCTGAAGAGCACGGCGGCCACGACGGCCGAGACGGCGATGTCGTTGCCCTGCCGGGTGAACCACGCCCCGACCGCGATGAGGACGATGCCCTCCTCCATGCGGTCCAGGGTCGAGTCCAGGAACGCGCCGAACGGCGTGCCCTTGCCCGACATCCGCGAGTAGCGGCCGTCCATTGTGTCCATGACCGAGCCGATGACGAAGGCGATGCCGCCCCACAGGAAGAGCTCGTTGTAGACGAGCACCGCGGCGACGACGTTGCCGAGCAGGCCGGTCAGCGAGATGGCGTTCGGCGTCAGGCGCGACTCGATGAGCCGGGAGCGCGCCTCGGCGCGCCGCGAGCCGGAGCCGAGGGGCGCGCGCATGGCCCGGGTGCGGGCCTCCTCGCGTTCTGCGCGCGAACGCGTAGGCATCTGATCTGTGCTGGACATGGATCGCGCCAGACGCTACCGCCCCGCCGGGAGCGTCGCCCGGCCACGCCGGTCCGAGGCGCCATGCTGCGGCCCTGCCCATGCGCACGCTCCTCATCGGCGAAGCCCTGCTCGACCTCGTCGCGGAGCACCCCGCGGCCCATCCCTCCGACGTCGCCTCGCTCGTCCCCCACCTGGGCGGCGGCGGCGCCACCGCCGCGACGGTGGCGGCGGCCCGTGGCGCCGACGTGGCGCTTGCCGGGGGCGTGGGCGACGACCCGTGGGGACGCTGGGTCCGCGACCGCCTGGAGGCGGCCGGGGTCGGCCTGGGGGCGTTCGTCCTCGTCGGTGGGCTGCGCACCCCGCTCGCGGTGGTCACGGTCGCCGCCGACGGCACGCCGCACGCCGACGTGCGCGGCGCCGGGGTGGGGCCGGCGCTGCTCGCGCTGGGCGACCGGCTCGGCGACGCCGTCGACGCCGCGGGCGCGCTGTGCTTCTCCTCCCAGACGCTCGTGGGGGCGCCGGAGCGGGCGCTGACGCTCGCCATGCGCGACCGGGCGCTCGAGCGGGGCATCCCGGTGGTCTACGACCCCGCGCTGCGCCCGAGCCGCTGGGGCCAGCGGGCCCGCGCGGTCACCGAGGCGCGCGCCGGCGTGCGCGGGGCCTTCCTGGTCAAGGTCGAGCAGGAGGACGCGCGCCTGCTCACCGGCGAGGACGATCCGGTGCGGGCCGCCGAGGCGCTCCTGGCCGGCGGCGCGCAGCACGTCGTCGTGGTCCTGCGCGAGGGCGGCGCGCTCCTGCGGGGCGGGACGCTGCGCCTGCGGGTCCCCGGCGGCGGCCGGGTGGTCGACGCCTCGGGGACGGGCGACGTGCTCACCGGGGTGCTGCTCGCCGAGCTCGCCGGCAGCGACTACTACCCCTCCGTCCTCGCCGGGGGCCTGCGCGCCGCGGTGGCGGCGGCCGACCGCGCCGCGGGCGGCTACGGGAGCGACGCACCGTGGCGCTGACGACCTGGACCTACGAGCTGCGCCGGCCCTCCAGGCCCGTGGCGCCGAAGCGGCCGCGGCCGAAGGGCCTGGCGATCGACGTGGTCCGCGACCCCGGCCTCAACCGCGAGCTCTACGTCCGCATCGGCCACGACCACGGCTGGACGGACCGCGCCCGCTGGGGGCCCGACGCCTGGACGCGGCACGCGCGCCGGGTGGAGACCCACGTCGCGCTCGTCGCGGGCGCGGTGGCGGGCTTCGCCGAGCTCGAGCCGGGCGACCAGGGCGCCTGCGTGGCGATCCTCGGCCTGGTCGAGGGCGCGCGGGGCGCCGGCCTTGGCGGCCACCTGCTCCACCACGTGCTCCGGCGGGGCCTGGAGCGGGCCGACCGCGTGTGGCTGACGACCTGCTCCCTGGACGGCGAGCACGCCCGGGCCAACTACGAGGCCCGGGGCATGCGCCTGGTCGGCGAGGTCACGACCCCCTAGCGGGTCGTGGCGACCTCGAGCGTGACCACGACGCCGCGACGGCCGGCGACCTTCCCCCGCGAGCGGGCGATCCCGATCTGCGAGAAGGCGCCGTCGAGCAGCAGTGCGCGATGGCCCGGCGAGTTGAGCCACAGCCGCAGGAAGGTGCGCGCAGTGGGGCGCTTGCGCCCCGAGAAGGCGAGCGCCTCGCCCGTCCGCGGCCAGTTGCCGAACGCGCTCAGGCGCACCCCGAGCGGCGAGCCGTGGGTGAAGGCCCCGGTCCGGACGATCGTCGCGGTCTGGGAGTTCGCAGCACGCGACAGCGGCCCCGTCGGGCGCAGGGTGCGCAGGCCCTCACGGGCGCGCTCTGCGTTGACGACGGAGACGATCGCGCGCTCGGGGGCATCGAGCGCAGCGGGGATCATGTGCGCCGACCTTACCCGCGATGTCCCGTCGCGGATCGCCGGTCGTGTGAACTCGGCCGATCGCGCCCGATCTGCTACAACGTCACTAAGATCCTCTCAGTCGGACGGCGCGATCAGCGCGCCCCGCCACCCCTTCCTCCCAAGGAGCAGCACCCCAATGGCGAAGACCATCGGCATCGACCTCGGCACCACCAACTCCTGCATGGCCGTCCTCGAGGGCGGCGAGCCGACCGTCATCGAGAACTCCGAGGGCGGGCGCACCACGCCGTCCGTCGTGGCGTTCACCGCGGGCGGCGAGCGCCTCGTCGGCACGGTGGCCAAGCGCCAGGCCGTGACCAACCCGCAGAACACGATCTTCTCGGTCAAGCGCTTCATGGGCCGCAAGGAGGCCGAGGTGCGCGAGGAGGAGTCGATCGTCCCCTACAAGGTCGTCTCCGGCCCGAACGGCGACGCGCGCGTCGAGGCCCAGGGCAAGCAGTACTCCCCGCCCGAGATCTCCGCGATGACCCTGGCCAAGCTCAAGGCCGACGCCGAGGCCTACCTGGGCGACACCGTGGACTCCGCGGTCATCACCGTCCCCGCGTACTTCAACGACGACCAGCGCCAGGCCACGCAGGACGCGGGCCGCATCGCCGGCCTCGAGGTCAAGCGCATCATCAACGAGCCGACCG
>CAXUES010000010.1:0-7755 GCA_964250185.1 uncultured Solirubrobacteraceae bacterium
CGACATGGCGGACGACGACCTCCCCGAGCCGCCGATCGAGCGGGAGCGCCCGCCGATCGGGCGCCGGGCGTTCTTCGGCGTCCTGCTCGTCGGGGTGAGCTCGCTGGCCTGGGGCGACAAGGCCCTGCAGCTCGTGCAGGGCGCGTCGAGGGCGCTGCCCGAGGGCGTCCGCGCCGCGGTGCCGATCGGCTCGGACTGGCGGATCTACGCGGTCGACCTGCCCTACCCCCGCTACGACGCGGCGACGTGGCGCCTGCGCATCGACGGCCTGGTGGCGCGCCCGCGCGAGTTCGACATGGCCGCCCTGCGCGCGCTGCCGGTCGCGCAGCAGACCTCGGACTTCCATTGCGTGACGGGCTGGTCGGTGCCCGGCGTGCGCTGGCGCGGCGTGCGCTTCGCCGACCTCCTGGAGGCAGCCGGCGGGACGACCGCGGGCGCCGTCGGGCTGCAGTTCGCCTCGATGGAGGCGCCGTACGTCGACACGCTGACGCTGGAGCAGCTGCGCACGCCCGACGCGCTGGTCGCCTTCGACATGGACGGCGCCCCGCTCAGCCAGGAGCACGGCGCGCCGGCCCGGGTCGTCATGCCGCGCATGTACGGCTACAAGGGCGTCAAGTGGCTGGACCGCATCACGGTCGTCGACCACATCGAGGACGGCTACTGGGAGCAGCGTGGCTACAGCCGCGACGCCTACGTCGACAGCTGAGGCCCCCGCGCGGACCTTCGTCGCGCGCTTCGGGCGCACGGAGCGTGCGCTGCACTGGATCCACGCGCTGGGGTTCACCGCGATGCTCGCCTCCGGGCTGGTCCTCTACCTACCGTGGCTCTCGGGCCTGGCCGCCCGGCCGACGGTCAAGGCGGTCCACCTCGGCGTGGTCACGGGGTGGGCCACCGCGCTCGTGCTCGTCTGGGCGCTGGGCGACCGGCGGGCGCTGCGCCGCACCCGCCATGAGCTGGAGACCTACCTCCCCGAGGACCTGGTCTGGCTGCGCGGGCGCAGCGCGCCGCAGGGGCGCTTCAACGCCGGCCAGAAGTCCCACGCGGTCGTGCAGGCCGCGCTCGCCGCGCTCTTTGTCCTCTCCGGCGCGCTGCTCTGGCTCGGTGAGCGCGCCGCGCCGTTGCGGCTGCCGGGCACGGTCGCGCTGCACGACGGGGCGATGTTCGTCGCCCTCGCGCTCGTCGCGGGGCACGTCTTCCTCTCGGTGGTCTGGCCCGCGACGCGGCCCGCGATGCGGGGGATGGTGCAGGGGACGGTCCGCGCCGACTGGGCCGCGCGCCACCACGCGCTGTGGCGCCCGTCGGTGGGCCGCGCAGCGCCCCCGCCGGGCGCGCGCCGCCTGCTCCTCGCGGGCGGCGTGCTGCTCGCCGGCGCGCTGGCCTGCGTGCTGTTGGTGCGCTCCAGCCTCGTCCCGGAGGGCCCGACCGCGGCGCCGGCCCCCGCCGCGGCCGCTCCACCGCTGCGCCCGGGCGCCGACACGCTGGCCATCGAGGCCTCCGAGGCGATGCAGGCCGGCGATCCCGGCCAGGCCGTCGGCCTGCTGCGCCAGGCCTCCAAGCAGGAGCCCGACCGCCTCGCGCTGCGCGTGTCGCTCGGCGAGGCCCAGGCGTCGGCGGGCGACGTCGCGGGCGCGGAGCGCACGCTCCGGGCCGCTGCGGCGCGACAGCTGCTCCGGCGGGCGCCCTAGCCCGTCGTCCGCCGCACCATCTCGACGACCAGGAACGCCAGCTCGAGCGACTGCTGGGTGTTCAGGCGCGGGTCGCAGGCCGTCTCGTAGCGCGAGCTGAGCTGCAGGTCGGAGATCTGCTGCGCCCCGCCGAGGCACTCCGTGACGTCCTCGCCGACGTGCTCGATGTGGATGCCGCCGGGATGGGTGCCCAGGCGCCCGTGGACCTCGAAGAAGCCCTCCACCTCGTCGGTGATGCGGTCGAAGTGGCGCGTCTTGTAGCCGCTGGGCGCCTCCTCGGTGTTGCCGTGCATCGGGTCGCACTGCCACACGACCCGGTGGCCCGTGCGCGTGACGGCGTCCACGATCGGGGGCAGCACGTCGCGGACGGCCTCGTTGCCCATGCGCGAGACGAGCGTGACCCGGCCGTCGATGCGGTCCGGGTCGAGGCGCTCGACGAGCGCGACGGCGTCCTGCGGGGTGGTCGTCGGCCCGATCTTCACCCCGACGGGGTTGGCGATCAGGCCGGCCAGCGCGACGTGGGCGCCGTCGAGCTGGCGCGTGCGCTCCCCCACCCACAGCTGGTGGGCGCTGAGCAGGTAGAGGCGCTCCTCCTCCACCCGCAGCAACGAGCGCTCGTAGTCCAGGACGAGCATCTCGTGGCTCGCGTAGAGCTCCACGGTGCGCAGCGAGGCGTCGTCGACCCCGCAGGCGTCCATGAACTGCAGGCTGCGCTGGATCTCCCCGGCGACGCGCTCGTAGCGCTTGCCCGCCCCGGAGGAGCGCACGAAGTCCATGTTCCACTCGTGCAGCCGGTGCAGGTCGGCCAGGCCCGCGCCGGTGATCGCCCGCGTGAGGTTCATGGCCGCCGCGGCGTTGGCGTAGGCGCGGATGAGGCGGCCCGGATCGGGGCGGCGGGCCTCGGGCGTGGGGTCCAGGCCGTTGACCATGTCGCCGCGGTAGGTCGGCAGGCCGGTCGCGTCGACGTCGGCCGAGCGCGGCTTGGCGTACTGGCCCGCGATGCGGCCGAGCTTGACCACCGGCATCGCGGTGCCGTAGGTCAGCACGACGGCCATCTGCAGCAGCGTGCGCAGGGTGCCGCGCAGGTGGGCCTCGGTGTTGGCCGCGAAGGTCTCCGCGCAGTCGCCGCCCTGCAGCAGGAAGGCCTCCCCGCGCGCGACGGCCCCCAGGCGGGCCTGGAGCTGGTCGACCTCGGTCGGGACGGCGATGGGCGGCACGACCTCGAGGAGGCCCCGCACCCGGCCGACCTCGTCGGCGTCAGGCCAGGTCGGCTGCTGGACCGCGGGCCGGCCGACGGCCTCGGCGACCGCGGCGGCGGTCGCCTCGGGCAGCGGCGAGAGGGCGGGGGGACCCAGCGGGGGCACGTCGACGGTCCACGTCATGGCCGCCCACGCTACGTCACGGGCGCGGGCCGGTAGGTGCAGACGAGCGTGCCGGTGCTCGCCGGCACCACGGAGACGAGCTCGAGCGGCCGCGCCACGCCGTCGTCGGGGAACAGGCGCTTGCCGCCCCCGAGGAGGATCGGCTCGACGAGCAGGACCACCTCGTCGACGAGGTCGGCCTCGACGAGCTGGGCGGCGAGCGTGACGCTGCCCCAGACCTGCAGGCCGCCGCCGTCGCGCTCGCGCAGGGCGCGGATCGCGCCGATCGCGTCGTCGGCGGGGAGCAGGGCCGAGTTCGACCACGCGGCGACGTCCGCGTCGCTGAGCGTCCGCGAGGCGACGTGCTTGTCGATCGCGTTCATGCGGTCGGCGAAGGGGTCGCCCGCCCGCTCCGGCCAGGCGCCGGCCATGGCCTGCCAGGTGCGCCGGCCGAAGAGCAGCGCGTCGGTGCGCTCCATCACCTCGTTGATGGCGCCGCCCATGACCTCGGGGTCCATGTAGGGGTGCGACCAGCCGCCGTGGGCGAAGCCGCCGGCGGTGTCCTCCTCGGGCCCCCCCGGGGCCTGGACGACGCCGTCGAGGCTGATGAAGTCGATCAGGGTGATCTGCATGTGCGTGAGGACGCTACGCGAGCGCCGGGCTCATCGCTCGGGGTCGCCGGGAGGGTCGTCGAAGGAGACCTCGATGGTCTCGAAGCCCTTGTTGCGCTGGGCCTGGGCGGCCTCGGTGTACTGCTGCTCGTCGGCCGGGGTGAGCACGACGCTGTCGGTGAACGGCGTCAGCAGCGACCGGGGGTGCAGCCGCCGCGCGTGGACGACGTTGACCTCCGTGGCCAGCACCACGGTGACGCCGGTGATGTAGAGGAACGCGATGAGCCCCAGGACGATCGCGAAGGTGCCGTTCGCGTTGCCCGCCTCGCGCACCACGTGCTGGATGTAGACCGACCCGAAGTGCTGCAGCAGCTGCCACACGGCGGCTGCGATCAGCGCGCCCGGGAGCACGTCGCGCAGCGTCAGCGGCGTCGCCGCGGCCAGGCGGAAGATGAGCGCGAAGATCGCCGCGCTGAGCAGGAAGGAGAGCCCGAGCACCACGATCGAGCTCGCCGTGCTCGGGAGCAGGTCGTCCACGACGCCCGAGGCGTCCAGCGACGTCAGCGCGGTGGTGACGATCACGTGCAGCGCGATGACCAGGAGCAGGCCGAGGCTGCGGAAGCGCAGCTTGAACGGGTTCGGCCGGGAGTTGCGCGGCACCGACCACGCGGTGTTCATCGCGTTCTGCAGCGCCTGCGCGACCCCGAGGCCGCCGTAGAGCGCGCCGAGCGTGCCGATCAGCAGCGTGGTGGTGCTGCCGGAGATCTGGTCCGGGGTCCCGAGCTGGCTGCCGATCACCGGCACCTGGGAGAGGGCGGAGTCGACGACCTGCTGCTGCAGGCCGGGGTCGCCGCGCAGCACGATCCCCAGGCCCGTGGAGAGCAGCAGCAGCAGCGGGAAGAGCGAGATCGTCCCGTAGTAGGCGATGAGCGCGGCCAGGTAGTTGCCCTGGTCGTCGAAGAACTTGTAGGCGACGGCGATCGGGAAGCCGACGATGCGGTGGCGGCGCTGGAAGGCATCGAGTCGGGGGATGCGCGCCACGGGACGGCAAGCTACCCGTGTGTGCTTCTCCCCCGGTGCCGACGCCGCCTCCGCCGCGGTCATCGCACCCGTCGCGGTCGCCGCCCTGCGCGCCGCGCGGGCGCGCTCCGAGCTCGTGCTCGCCGCGTTGCCCGCCCTCTTCGTCGTCCACCAGCTGCTGTCGGCCGTGGTCTGGCTCGGGCAGCGCGGCGACGTGGGGGAGGGCACGGCGCACGCCGCCGCCATCGCCTACCTCCTCTACGCCCAGGCGGCGCTCCCCGTCCTCGTGCCGCTGGCGTTCCTGCTGCTCGAGCCCGACCGCCGCCGCCGGACCGCCACCGCCGCGCTGCTCGCGGTGGGCGTCGTGCTCGGGAGCTACCTGCTCATGACCATCGTCGCCCGGCCGGTGGACGTCCAGGCGGCCGACCACGTCGTCGTCTACACGACGGACACGGCCAACGACGGGCTCGTCGCGGCGGCCTACCTCCTGGCGGTCTGCGGGCCGGCGCTGCTCAGCGGCAGACCGCTCCTGCGCGCCTTCGGCGCGGTCAACGTCGTGGGCTTCGCGGTGGCCGCGATCGTCCGCGAGGAGGCCGTGACGTCGATCTGGTGCTCCTACGCCGCGCTGGCCAGCGTGCTCGTGTGGCTCGCGCTGCGCGGTCAGCGCGCTGACAGCGCCCTCGTGGTGCCTCGCGTGCGCTGACTCGCCGTCGGCAGATCACCCTGGAACCTGGTGATACGGATGCGACCCGGTGGCGCAGCTGCCCCCATGCGGCCCTACGACAGGTTCCTCCACCTCGAGAACGTCATCCACCACCACCTCGTGCGCCACAGCGTGGTGGTGCTGCGCGTCGCCGTCGGCCTGGTGTTCTTCGGGTTCGGGATCCTGAAGTACTTCCCGGGGATCAGCCCCGCGCAGGGCATCACCGAGGACACCACCCACATCCTCTTCCTCGGCCTGGTGCCCGGCGACGTCGCGCTGCCGATGATCGCCACGCTGGAGTGCGTCATCGGGCTGTGCCTCATCACCGGCAAGGCGATGCGCGTGGGGATCTGGCTGCTGGCCGTCGAGTTCGTCGGGATCCTCTCGCCGCTCGTGCTGCTCCCGGGACGGCTCTTCTCGGGCCCCGACCACGCGCCGACGCTCGAGGGCCAGTACGTCCTGAAGGACATCATCCTCGTCGGCGCCGCCATGGTCATCGCGGCGGCGACGTTCCGCGGCGGGCGGCTCGTGCGCGGTGATCTGGACCCCGCGGCCCGGCCGCGCGAGGGCGTGCCGCTGGACGCCGACCAGAAGCTGCGCATCGTCCTGGACGGCATGAGCGACCAGCACGCGATCGACGAGCTCTGCGCGCAGCACGGCATCTCCCGGTCGGAGTACTACGCCTGGCGCGCCACGTCGCTGGACGCAGCGGCCAGGGCGCTCGCCTGAGCTCCAGCCCGGCCCGCGCGGTGCCGAAGGGGACGACGTGGCCCTCCGCACGCTCGTCGTCGCCCTCCTGCTCGCGCTGCTGGTCCCCGCGGCGGCCGCGCAGGCCAAGACCGACCAGTCCGCCTGGCCCAAGTACGACCTGCTGCTCATGAACAAGCTCGACGGCTCGCGGCCGCTGGACGCGCGGCCCGGCATGGACCCCTTCGACGGGCAGGACAGCGAGTACCGCTGCGACGCGATCCACATCCGCGGCTGCGACCGCTGGTTCGACGACGCGGGCGACGGCACGCGCGTCGTGTCCGGCGCCAGGAAGCACGCCCGCCTGCTCGGCGGCCACGGCAGCGACACGATCCACGCCGGTCCGTGGGGCGACGTGCTGTGGGGCGACTACAAGCCCTCGGGGCAGGGGACCGCGCAGGTCGACGTGCTCGTCGGCGGCGTGGGCAACGACTTCATCTACGGCTCGCACGGCCTGAACCGCATCGACGCGGGCAGCGGCGACGACTACGTCAAGCTCCACTTCGGCCGCGGCTCGGTGGACTGCGGCGGCGGCACCGACGTGCTCTACATCTCCCGCATCGCCCAGCGCCACACGACGATCCGCGGCTGCGAGACGATCTCGCACGCCACGCTGGGCTACTAGCTAGCCGGGCTCCGTGTGCACGACCACGTCGGCGAGGTCGGCGTGCTCGATGCGCAGCTCGCGCTCCAGGTCGGAGGCGAGGTCGTGCGCGGCGCCCAGCGTCGAGGCGGGGTCGGTGGGGACGGTGACGAAGAGCACCGGGCCCACGTCGGTGCCGCGCAGGTCGAACTCGGTCGGCGCGCGGCCGAGCAGGCGCTCCACGGCCTCCCGCAGGTCGGCCTCCTGCTCGCCGGAGCGGTCGGCGCGGCCCGTGCGCAGCGCCACGGGCCCCTCGAGCGGCTCGAGGTGGGTGTGGACGTCCTCGATGCCCGGCTGCAGCGCGCTCACCGCGGCCTCCACGCGCTCCGCGGCGTCGTGGGCGTCGCGCAGGGTGCTGCCCGCGTCGAGCTTGAGGTGCAGGGCGACGATGAGCCCGCCGCGGCGCGTGTAGATGGAGATGTCGTGGGCGTCGCGCACGTCGCGGTCGGCCAGCGCGGTGGCCAGGACCCGCTCGCGCAGGTCGGCGCCGACCATGCGCGGCTCGGCGTGGACCACGACGTCGCTGGACGGCGCGACCGCGCGGACGGCCGCCTCGACGCGGTTGGCCGTCTCGTGCGTCTCGGCGACGGGGCTGGCCGGCGGGAGGCCGATCGTCACGTCGGCGAAGACCCGCCCGCCGACCTCGCGCAGGCGCAGGCGGCGCAGCTCGACGTCGGGCTCGGCCTCGGCGATGGCCGCGTTGATCGCCGAGCGGGAACCCTCCGGGGCGTAGTCCATGAGCGCGCGGACGTTCTCGAAGGCCAGCCGCGAGACGGCCGCGAAGATGACGCAGGCGACCACGAGCGCGGCGATCGCGTCGCCCGCCGGGACGCCCGCGGCCACGAGGCCCAGGCCGAGCAGCACGGCGATCGAGCCGGCCATGTCGCCGGCGAAGTTGAAGGCGTTGGAGCGGAAGGCCGCGCTCTCGTACTTCTCGGCCGCCCGCAGCGAGTTCAAGCATCTGGAGCACTTCTATTTCCACAAC
>CAXUES010000010.1:7765-18844 GCA_964250185.1 uncultured Solirubrobacteraceae bacterium
CCGCCCGCAGCGAGATGACGATCCGGCTGACGTCGATGGCCAGCGCGAGCGCGACGACGGCGAAGACGTACCAGCTCGCGTCGACCTCGTGGTCGCCCTCGACGAGCAGCTCCACGGCCTCGAAGGCGATGATCACGCCGCCGACGAAGACGATCCCCGCCTCGCCGAGCGCGGCGATGTTCTCCGCGCGGCGGTGGCCGTAGTTGTGGTCGCGGTCGGCGGGACGGACGGCCAGGCGGATGGCCAGCAGCGTCAGCAGCGCCGCGATGACGTCGCCCGAGGACTCGATCCCCGCCGACACGAGCGCGAGGCTCCCCGACAGCAGGCCCGTGCCGAGCTTGAGGACCACCAGGACGATGGCGGCCAGCAGCGACGCGAGCGCGGTGCGCCGCTGCATGCGCGCGTCGGTGATGGCCTGCTCGGTCGCCATGCGGTCCGACAGGGTGGCAGCCGCGCCGCCGCCGCGCACCTCAGGTGAAGGCGCTGACCCCGGTGATGTCGCGCCCGACGATGAGCGTCTGGATCGTCTCGGTGCCCTCGAAGGTGTGGATCGCCTCGATGTCCATCATGTGGCGGATCACGTGGTACTCGAGCAGGACGCCGTTGCCGCCGAGCAGGTCGCGGGCGGTGGCGATGATCTCCCGCGCCTTGGTCGTGTTGTTCATCTTGGCCAGCCCGGCGACGGTGTCGCGCAGGCGGTCGCTCTCGGCCAGGCGGCCGATCTGGCGGCAGTAGAGCTGCATCGCGGTGAGCTCGGAGAGCATCTTGACGAGCTTGTCCTGGACGATCTGGCGGCCCGCGAGCGGCTCGCCGAACTGCACGCGCCCCGACACGTAGGTCAGCGCGGCCTCGTAGGCGGCGGTGGCGTGGCCGAGCGCGCCCCAGGCGCACGTCTGGCGGGTGGAGGCCAGGACGGTCCCCGTGTCCTTGAAGGTGCGCGCGCCGGGCAGCCGGTCGGCCTCGGCGACCACGACGTCGGTGAGCGAGATGTCGGCCTGCCAGACCGCCCGCACGGAGCCCTTGCCCTCGATCCGCGTGGCCTCGAAGCCCTCGGCGCCCTGCTCCACGAGGAAGCCCTTGACCTGCGAGTCCTCCTCGTCGCGCGCCCACACGACGATGACGTCGGCCACCGTGCCGTTGCCGATCCAGCGCTTGTGGCCGTCCAGGTGCCATGCGTCGCCCTCGCGCCGCGCGGTCGTCTCCAGCGCGACGGAGTCCGAGCCGTGCTCGGGCTCGGTCAGCGCGAACGCCCCGATCGCCTCCACGCGCGCGAGCGGCCCGAGCCAGCGCTCCTTCTGCTCCTCCGAGCCGAGCATGGCGATGGAGCGCATGGTCAGGCCGGCGGTGACGCCGAGGAAGGTCCCGAGGCTGCCGTCGCCGCGGCAGAGCTCCATGAAGACGAGCCCCGCGGCGGTCTGGGACATCTCCGGGCAGCCGTGGCCCTTGATGCCGTCGCCGACCAGGCCGAGCGCGCCCAGGCGCCGCGCGAGGTCGATGGGGAACTCCGCCCGCTCCCAGTAGCCCGTGATGACCGGGAGCACCTCCTCCTCGACGAAGGCGCGCGTGCGGCGCAGGTAGGCGAGGTCGGCCTCGGGGATCTCCTCCTGCAGCAGGAAGTAGTCCGTGCTCAGGGCGTGCCCGAGGTCGGCGCCCTCGGGGACCCGCTCGTGGTCGGCGGTCGCGGGAGCGCTCATGGTCTGAGTGGGATGCCCTCCGGCGGGCCGTTCGACGCACCGTCAAGCCGCCCGGCGCCTAGCGTGCTCCCCATGCCCGACGACGCCTCCGTCCACGAGGACCCCACCAAGGCCACCGCCTTCACCCCCTCCTCCGCTCCCCGCGGGGAGGACGAGATCCCGCTCGCGCCCGGCGAGGAGGAGGTCAGCGCGCCGAGCGATCCGCACGACCCGCTCAGCGGCATCCCGTCGGTCGCGGCCGACATCGCCGGCGAGGTGCCGGAGTCCGAGGTCACCGACGCGCAGCGCGCGAAGCCCACGCCCAAGGGCGGGACGGGCCAGTCGGAGCACCCGCCGGCCTCCACGGCCCCGTAGGGCTCAGAGGCGGTCGACGAAGGTCAGCCGGCCGGCCAGGCCGCTGACCTCGAAGACCCGGTGCACGTCGGCGGGAGCCCGCGCGAAGGTCGCGCTGCCGCCCGCCTCGCGGGCGGCCCAGTCGATGAGCGCCAGCGCGTGCAGGCCGCTGGAGTCGACGAACTCCAGCCGGCGGAGGTCCACGCGCACGTGGACGCCGCCGCGTCGGCGCGCCTCGGCCACCGCCGCCACGAGCGGCGGCGCGGTGAGCACGTCGAGCTCGCCCGTGACCACGAAGGTGCGGACGGCGTCCGGCTCCTGCGTGTCCTCGAGGAGGGAGAGCGTCGTCATGGTGCCGACATGCTGACGGGCTCGGCGGTCGGAGCACAACCCGTGCGTCGGTTGGTGACACCGCCGCGGCGGCGGGCCAGCCGCGCGCCCTGGACGAGCCCGAGCAGCGAGAACGCCAGCATCGGCGTGAGCGCGAGGCCGTAGCGCTCCGCCGTCGGGTCGGCGCCGAGCAGCAGGCCGACGCCCTCCAGGCAGACGATCCCCGCCAGGAAGCCCCCGCAGTTGACGATCGCCGTGGCGCTGCCCAGCGCGAGCGCCGGAGTGCCGCGGCGGCCGATGTCGAACGCGAGCATCCCGCCGCCCGCGGCCAGGCCGCAGGCGACGAACGCGGCGAGCAGCAGCGCCCGGGGCGCCTCGCCGCCCGGCCAGGCGACGATCGCCACCCACGGGACGAGCACGACGACGTTGAGGGCGACCACGAGCCGGTCCTGCACGTGCTCACCGCGGCTCGCGACGTGGCCGACGAGCGGCCCGGCCACGGCGAAGGTCCCGATGAGCACGGAGAGGTACGTCGCCGCGGTGGCGGCCGGCAGGCCGTGGCCCTGGACCAGGAACGGCACGCCCCACAGCGCGGCGACGACCTGGAAGGGGCAGAACAGGCCCATGTGGACCCAGAAGCCCTGGCGCGTCCCGGGCGAGGCCCAGCAGGCGCGCAGCGTCGCCAGGACGGGCTGGTGGGCGCCGGCGTGCGGCGCTTCGACGTCCCGCGGCCGGTCGCGCACCACGGCGAGGCACAGGACGAGCAGCGCGACGGTCAGCCCGGAGCTCGCCGCGAAGGTCGCCTCCCAGCCCCACGCGTCGAGCGCCGCGCGCAGCGGGATGGTCCCCAGGAGCTGCCCGACGGCGCCGACCGCGCCGGTCAGCGTCGACACGAGCGGCCCGAGGCGGCGGGGCAGCCACGACTGCGCCAGGCGCAGGACGTTGAGCAGGGTGAGGGCGTCGCCCAGGCCGATGAGCGCGCGGCCCGCGAGGCCCGCGGGCAACGAGGTGGCCAGCGCGAAGACGACCTCGCCGGCGGCCATGCAGGCCAGGCCGGCGGCGAGCGTGCGCCGGGGGCCGATGCGGTCGGCGGCCAGGCCCGCGGGGACCTGCATCGCCAGGTAGACGGCGAACTGCAGCGCGGCGAAGCTCGCGAGCGCCCCCGGGCCGATGTGCAGGTGGTCCTGCGCGGTCAGCCCGGCCACGCCGAGGGCCATCCGGTGGAAGACCGCGACGAGGTAGAAGCCCGCGCCGAGGCCCCACATCGCCCAGCCGCGGCCCGTGGCGGCGTTCCTATCGTGGGCCACGATGTCCACCCCGCAGCCCGCCGCCCGCCCCGTCCGCCGGCCCCTCGCGCTGGTCGTCGAGGAGGTGGAGCGCCTCACGCCCGGGATGGTCCGGGTGCACCTCGGCGGCGACGACCTGGACGGCTTCGGCGCCGGGGCGTTCACCGACCACTACGTCAAGCTCCAGCTCCCGCCGCCGGGCGCGCCGTACGCGGCGCCCTTCGACCTCGAGGCGGCCCGGGCGCTGCCCCGCGAGCAGCAGCCGAAGGTCCGCACCTACACCGTGCGCGCCTTCGACCCGGCGGCGCGGGGGCTGACCATCGACTTCGTCGTCCACGGCGACAGCGGCGTCGCGGGCCCGTGGGCCGCCGCGGCCCGGCCCGGGGACGTCCTGCAGCTCATGGGGCCCGGCGGCGCCTACGCGCCCGACCCGACCGCGGACTGGCACCTGATGGTCGGCGACGCGAGCGTCCTGCCCGCCATCGGCGCCTCGCTGGCCCGCGTGCCCGCGGGCGTCCCGGTCTTCGTCCTGGTCGAGGTGGAGTCGCCCGCCGAGCAGCAGCCCCTCCAGACTCCCGGGGAGCTGCACCTCTCCTGGCTGGCCGCGGGGGAGCAGCCCGAGGTGCTCGTCGACGCCCTGCGCTCGCTCGACCTGCCCGCGGGTCGTGGCCAGGCCTTCGTGCACGGCGAGGCCAGCAGCGTGCGCGCCGTCCGCCGGCACCTGCTCGCCGAGCGTGGCCTGCCCGCCGAGCAGGTCTCGGCCTCGGGCTACTGGAAGCGCCGGCGCACCGAGGAGGGCTGGCGCGAGGACAAGGCGGAGTGGAACCGCCTCGCGGCGGCCGACGTGGCGAGCTGAGCGCAAGGGCCGACGGACGCTAGTCGCGCTCGAGGCCGGCGGCGGCGAGCTCGCCCTCCTCGACCGCGCGCTCGTCGGCCACGGGGTCGCGGAGCGACGTCGCGGGGCGGGCGTCGAGGGAGTGCCCCGGCACGATCCAGGCGACGGCGGCCGCGACGAGGCAGAGCGCCGCGCCGGCCAGGAAGACCGTCCCGTAGTCGTCCGGGGTGGGCGCCTCGCCGCCGGCGACCGCGCGCAGCAGCGTGACCGCCAGCCCGCTGCCGATCGAGAAGCCCACGTAGCGGGACACCTGGTAGAAGCTCATCGCCGAGCTCGTCTCGTCCGCGGGCACCGAGCCCACGATGAGCGCCGGCATGGCCGCGAAGGTGAAGCCGAGGCCCAGCCCGACGAGCGCCATGGTCACGAAGGCCTGCCACAGCGCGGTGCCCGTCAGCGCGTAGAAGGCCATCCCCACCGCGATCACCACGGCGCCGATCGGGATCGTCGCGCGGCGGCCGATGCGCCGCTGCACCGCGGGGAGCATGCGGCTGGAGAACGTCGAGGCGGCCGAGAGCGGCAGGAGCGCCAGGCCGGCCACGAAGACCGTCTCGTCGAGGCCGTCGGGCAGCTGGGTGACCTGGGTGATCAGCGAGATCCCCAGGTACATCGCCATGCCGAGCACCAGGCCCGTGACGTTGGCGGTCAGCACGGCCGGGCGGCGCATGAGGTGCAGCTCGACCAGGGGCGCCTGCACCCGCAGCTCGTTGCGGGTCCACGCGGCCAGCAGGACGACGGCCACCACGAGCAGCCCGAGCGTCGAGGGCGCGCCCCAGCCCCAGTCCGTGCCCTTCTCCAGCGCGACGAGCAGCGCGAGCAGGCCACCGCCGATGAGGACGGCGCCGCGCACGTCGTAGCCCGCTGGCCGCTCGTGCTCGACGGCGCCCGGGACGAAGAGGACCGCGAGCAGGAGCGCCAGCGCGCTGGCCGCGGTGCCGAACCAGAACGCCGCGGAGGCGTCGGCGTACTGGGCGATGAAGCCGGTGATGGGGTAGCCCAGGCCGACGCCGACCGCGGCGATGACCGACAGCGTGGCGATCGTCTGCCCCGCGCGGGCCGCCGGGAGGTGGTCGCGGGCCGAGGCCATCGTCAGCGGCATGAGCGCGAGGCCCAGGCCCTGCAGCGCGCGGCCCGCGACGAGCACGCCGAGGGCGCCCGCGACGGCGGCCAGCGCGCCGCCGAGCGTGACGAGGGCCAGGCAGCCCAGGAGCACCTGGCGGCGGTGCGGGCCGTCGCCGAGGCGCCCGACGACGGGCGAGGCGACCGCGCCGACCAGGAGCGTCGCGGTGAGCGACCACTGGGTGGCCGAGAGGCTCGCGTGCAGGTCGCGGGCGAGCGTCGGGATGAGCGGCGCGCCGAGCGAGGAGATGACCGACACGACCAGCCCGATCGCCATGAGGCTGGGGATGAAGGCGCGGGTGCGGGTCGATGGGCTCACACCCAACACCATAGCTTGACCTATGGAGTTGATCCGACGGGGGCCGTCCCCGGGTACCACGTGACCATGGCCGACCTCCCCGCCGCGCGCGGACCGCTCTCCCGCGCCCTCCTCGACGCCCTGCGCGGCGCGCCCGGCAGCCTGGGCGCCCTCGACGTCGTGGTGCCCGCCGACGTCCTGGGCGACGACGACCTCCAGCTCGCCCTGTACTGCTGCTACGAGCTGCACTACCGCGGCTTCGCCGGGGTGGACGAGCGCTGGGAGTGGGACCTCGGCCTGCTCGCGCTGCGCCAGGACCTCGAGGCGGCCTTCGAGGACGCGGTCGTCGCCCTCGCCGGGCCGGTCGAGCAGTACGCCGAGGTGGCGCCGGGGCAGATGGACGTCGCCCTGCGCGCGGTCGCCGCGGCCGACGACGGTCCGTCGCTGTCGCAGTTCCTCGCCCGCGAGGGCACGCTGGAGCAGGTCCGCGAGCTCGTGGTGCACCGCTCGGCCTACCAGCTCAAGGAGGCCGATCCGCACACGTGGGTCATGCCGCGCCTGGAGGGCCGCCCGAAGGCCGCGCTGGTGGAGATCCAGTCCGACGAGTACGGCTCGGGCCGCCCGGAGCGCATCCACGCGCGCCTCTTCGCCGACATGCTCGAGGCGCTGGGCATCGACGCGACCTACGGCGCGCACGTGGACGCGCTGCCGGCCACCGCGCTGGCCACGGTGAACCTCATGTCGCTGTGCGGGCTGCACCGGCGCCTGCGCGGCGCGATCGTCGGCCACCTCGCCGCCTACGAGATGGGCTCCTCGATCCCGAGCCGCCGCTACGCCGAGGCGCTGCGGCGCAACGGCGTGGAGGACGAGCAGGCGCTGGAGTTCTTCCTCGAGCACGTGGAGGCCGACGCCGTCCACGAGTCCCTCGCCGCCGTCGACCTGGCGGGCGGCCTGGCCGAGCAGGACGCCGCCCTCGGGCCGTGGGTGCAGTGGGGCGCCCGGGCGCTCGCCGTGGTCGACGGCCGCTGGGCGACGGACGTCATGGCCGCATGGGCCGACGGCCGGACCTCGCTGCGCGGCCCCGTCCGGACGCTCGCGGACGTCGCCTGATGGCCCGCCCGGCCGACGACGAGGTGCGCATCACCTCCTACCGCGACGGGCCGCTCATCGTCCGTGGGCCGTTCACGCTCGTCGACCAGGACGGCGCGGAGATCGAGCTGGAGCGCTCGCCCGTGGCGCTGTGCCGCTGCGGCAAGTCGCGCATGCGCCCGTTCTGCGACGGCTCCCACCAGGTCGTGCGCTTCCGCGCGCCGTCGGGGCGCGAGGACGGCCGGGAGCGCCGCGAGGGCTGAAGGCGCGCAGCTGGGTACGGGCGGGTCATGGCCCCGAACGAGAAGCCCAGCATCGAGATCCCCGACGGCCCCCCGAGCTACCAGCTCGAGATCGAGGACCTGGAGGTGGGCACGGGGCACGAGGCGACCAAGGGGAAGGTCGTCGAGGTCCACTACGTCGGCGTCGCCTGGTCGACCAAGCAGGAGTTCGACTCCTCCTGGGACCGCGCCGACACCCTGAAGTTCGGCCTGGGCAAGGGCATGGTCATCAAGGGCTGGGACGACGGCGTGGCCGGCATGAAGGTCGGCGGCCGCCGCAAGATCACCATCCCGCCGATGCTCGCCTACGGCAAGCGCGGCGCGGGCGGCGTCATCGGGCCGGACGAGACGCTCGTCTTCGTGGTCGACCTCGTCGAGGTGCGCTGACAGCGACCCTGCAGCGGCGCCGGACCCCGGCGCCCCGATCTACGCTGGGGCCGTGGCGACACGGGTCAGCGCGGTCATCGGTGTGCTCGTGCTCGCGCTCGTGCTGCTCGGCGGCGCGGTCCTGAAGTGGTCGGGCGTGTCGCTGCGCCCGGACGCCGTGGCGCTGGCCCGCGTGCGCACGGAGGCCTTCGGCGGGACGCTCGTGGCCGCGCAGGCCTCCGTCGGCGGGAAGGCCGTCCCGCTCACGGAGCGCGACGGCGTCCTCACCCCGCGCCGCAAGGTCGACCCGGGGGCGACGATCGAGGTCGACGCGACGGTCAGGCGGCCGGGCTGGATCGCCTGGGCGATCGGCTCGCGCCACGTCGAGCGGCTGGAGATCCGCGCGCCCGTGGCCCACGTGACGCGCCGGTGGCTCACCGCAGAGGGCTCGGGCGCCGTCCCGGTCGCCTTCGACGCGCCCGTCGCCCGCAGCGCGGCGACCATCGCCGGCGACGCGGCCCGCACGACGAGCACGGGCGCCTCGTCGGTGGCCCTCGCCACCCGCAGCGCGGCGGGATCGGCGCGCGTACGCGTGGCCCCGCGCTCGTGGGAGCACCTCGGCACGCCGACCGAGGTGACGTGGTTCCCCCGCAGCGCGAAGCCCGTCGCGCTCGTGAGCCCTGCGCCCGGCGGCGCCATCGCGCCGGCGCAAGCGGTGCGCATGACCTTCTCGCGGCCGGTCTCCGAGGTGCTGGGCGCCAAGCGCCCGTCGCTCGGCATGGCCGGGCGCTGGCGGACCGTGGACAGCCACACCGTCGCCTTCGCGCCGACCGGGTTCGGTGCGGGCCTGGACACGACCGTCGCCATGCGGCTGCCGCGCGAGGTCGCCGTGACCGACGCGACCGGCGCCGGGCTCAAGACGACCCGCTCGGTGAGCTGGAGGACGCCCGCCGGCTCGATGGAGCGCCTGCAGCAGCTCCTGGCCGAGGAGCGCTACCTCCCGCTGGCGTTCGAGCCGTCGGGGAAGGCCGTCGCCCACACGAAGGCCGCGGAGTACGCCGCCGCGGTCGACGCGCCCGCCGGCGCCTGGCACTGGAAGTACGCCGACACGCCGTCGGAGCTCAAGGACGAGTGGTCGGCGGGGCAGGCCAACGAGGTCACCCGCGCGGCGATCATGAAGTTCCAGGACGAGCACCACCTGACGGTCGACGCGATCGCGGGCGGGGAGGTCTGGAAGGAGCTCATCGCCGACGCCGTCGCGGGCCGCCGCCACCACGGCGCCTACTCCTACGTCTACGTCCACCGCGACGCGAGCCCGTCGACGCTGACGCTGTGGAGCGCGGGGCGCACCGTGCTGACCTCCCCGGGCAACCCGGGCGTCCCCGGCGCGCCGACCGCGCTGGGCAGCTACCCCGTCTTCGAGCACCTGCGCGAGACGACGATGAGCGGCGAGAACCCCGACGGCTCGCACTACACCGATCCCGGCATCAAGTGGGTGAGCTACTTCAACGGCGGCGACGCGCTGCACGCGTTCAACCGCGCGTCGTTCGGCACCCCGCAGTCCGTGGGCTGCATCGAGCTGCCCGAGG
The DNA here is from genome assembly GCA_964250185.1 of uncultured Solirubrobacteraceae bacterium. Classification (GTDB taxonomy): domain Bacteria; phylum Actinomycetota; class Thermoleophilia; order Solirubrobacterales; family Solirubrobacteraceae; genus Paraconexibacter. The sequence goes on from CAXUES010000010.1 coordinate 17,043, forward strand.
CGAAGGCGGCCAAGGTCTGGCCCTACACGCCGATCGGGACGCTCGTCACCATCGAGAAGTAGGCGCGCCCGCGGCGATGCGGGCGGCGTGGCGGCCGCCCTCCCGGGCCACCTCGACCGCCAGGCCGAAGCACGCGCTCACGCCGGCGCTGGTCAGCACCTCGTCGACCGGGCCCGCCCCGAGCACCGCGCCGTCGCGCAGCAGCAGCGCGTGCGTCGTGGTCCGCGGCACCTCCTCGAGGTGGTGGGTGATCGTCACCGTCGGGCGGACGGGGTCCTCGCGCGCCGCCTCCTCCAGGGCGAGCAGCAGCCGCTCGCGCGAGGGCAGGTCCAGCCCGGTGGCCGGCTCGTCGAGGAGCAGGAGCCGCGGGCGGGCCATGAGCGCGCGGGCGAGCAGGAGCCGCTGGCGCTCCCCCTGCGAGCAGTCGTCGAAGGCCCGGTCGGCGAGCGCGGCACCCCCGACGACCTCGAGCAGCCGCCGCGCGCGGGCGCGGTGCTCGTCGGTCACCCGCGCGCGCTGCAGCGCGACGGAGCCGTGGGCACCGGTGAGGACGACCTCCTCGCCGGGCCGCCGGCCGCGCAGCGCACGGCCCGTCCGCGCGTCGACCATCCCGATGGACTCGCGCAGCGTCCGCACGTCCACGCCGCCGAGGCGGCTCCCCAGCACCGCGACCGACCCGAGCGAGGGCTGCCAGACCGCGCCCGCGAGGTGCAGGAGCGTCGTCTTGCCGGCGCCGTTGGGACCCAGGACGACCCAGTGCTCGCCCGTGGCCACGGTCCAGTCGACGTCGTGCACCAGGGTGCTCCCGCCGCGGGTGACGCCGGCGCCGCGCATCTCGATGGCCGCCGGCACGGCGGGGGAAGCTAGCGCCCGGCCGCGGTCAGCCCACGAGCGCGCCGAGCTCCTCCGGGTGGGCGGCCAGCAGCTCGCCCATGATCTGCGCGACCTCGGCGAGCAGGTCGGCGTCGGGCGCGAAGGTCGCGGTGAACTCGCCGAGGTAGAGCAGGTTCTTGAAGAACAGGACGAGCTCCTTGGGCAGGCGGAAGCCGTTGGCGGCCAGCACGGCCAGCAGCCGGCCGAGCGTCGCGCCGAGCTTGTCGAAGGTCACCTCGCCGCCCTCGCGGCGCTCGAGCGCGTCGAGCTGCACCTGCAGCTCGGCCACGAGCTTCGAGCGGTCGGCGGAGGGATCGATCGCGCCGAAGCGGACCATCGCCGCGACCTGGCCCTCGGCGTCCGAGGCGGCGAAGGCGACCAGGAAGCGCACGAGCCCCTCGCGCTGGGCGGCGTCGAGGCGGCCGCAGATGCCGAAGTCGACCAGGGCGAAGTCGCCACGGGCGTCCACGAGGACGTTGCCCGCATGCAGGTCGCCGTGGAAGAGGCCGTGGACGAGCGTCGTCTCCAGGACGCCGCGCACCGCGAGGTGCAGCAGGCGGTCGCCGTCGATCACGTCGCCGTGGGTGGCGCGCGCCTTGGTGAAGGAGACGCCGTCGACGTGCTCCATGACCAGGACCCGCTGGGTGACCATCCCGGGGATCGGGCGCGGCACGGTGACGTAGTCCAGGCCCGCGTCCTCGAAGGCGGCGGCGCTCTCGACGAGGTTCAGCGCCTCCAGGCGGAAGTCGAGCTCCTCCAGCGTGAGGTGGGCGAAGAGCTCGACGAAGCCCGTGAGGTTCGTGGTGCGCTGCACGAGGACGCGCGACTCCACTTCGTAGGTGCGCGGCGCGAAGATCGCCCCGAGCCGGACGATCGCAAACCAGGCGATCAGGATCTCGGGGGAGTTGCGCAGCTGCACCGCGACGCGG
>CAXUES010000010.1:18854-20506 GCA_964250185.1 uncultured Solirubrobacteraceae bacterium
GAGCTGGGCGAAGAGCTCGACGAAGCCCGACAGGTTCGCCGTGCGCGCGGCGACGTGGACGCGCTCGGCGGCCGCGGCGGCCAGGGCGAGCGTCTCGACGTCGGCGACGATCCGCCTGCGCAGGCCGGGCCGGCGGACCTTGACCACGACCGGGGTGCCGTCGCGCAGCCTGCCCCGGTGGACCTGGCCGATGGACCCCGCCGCCAGCGGCTCGTCGTCGAGCCAGGCCAGCTCGCCGTGGGTGCCGAGCTCCTCGGCGACCACCCGCGCCGCGACGCCCGGCGCGAGCGCCGGGGCCTCGTCGCGGCACCAGGCGAACGCGTCGACCCACGCGTCGGGGAGCAGGCCGCGGGCGCTGGCGATGAACTGCCCGAGCTTGATGTAGGCCGGGCCGCCCGCGCGGACGAGCCGCTCCGCGCGCTCCAGCGCGCCCTGGGTCGCGGCCGGCGGCGCGATCGGCAGCCCGACCGCGCTGCCCGCTGCCGCGAGCAGGAGGAAGGGCGCGTCGGGCGCCGCGGTGGTGACCAGGCGCCAGCCCGTGGACGCCAGCGCGCCCAGCGTGTCGACCCACAGGCGCGGCCGGCCGAGCTCGGCGGCCTCTCGGGCGATCTGGCGGCGCACCCGCGGGAGCTCCACCTGCCACGCGGCGGCCTGCTCGGCGACGCCGGGGAGCCCGGCCAGGAAGGGCGATCCGGCGACGAGGCCGGGCAGGCTGACCGGCGTGGCCGCGGCAGACGATGACATGGATCGATGGTACATCGGACGACCCACCGGGGAGCGTGCGTGTCGACACGCCGACAGACACCCTGTGCAAGGGACCTCCATGGTGCTTGCATGGGGTCATGCGTCGCGAGGGACCGTCGATCGCGCTGGGCCTGAAGATGGCGCTCGCCGCCGTGCTCACGCCGCTGCTCGTCCTGGCGGCGGTCGCCGCCGTCGTCCTGGAGGTGCACAGCTGGCGGGTGTGGGCCGGCCTGGTCGTCGCGGTGGGCATCGGCCTGGCCGTCGCCTCCGAGGAGCGCCGCCGCTCCACGCGCACGCACGAGCTGACCGTGGGGGAGGCCCCCGAGCTGCACGGCATGGTCGAGCGCCTGTGCGTGCTCGCCGATGAGCCCAAGCCGGTGCTCATCGCCTCCGACGTCGAGCAGCCCAACTCCTGGGTCACCGACCTGCCCGGCCGGCCTGCGCGCCTGCACGTGACGCGCGGCCTGCTCGAGCTGCTCACCCCGGCCGAGCTCGAGGCGGTCGTCGCCCACGAGCTCGCCCACGTCGCCCACCGCGATGCCGCGGTCATGACGGTCGTCGGGCTGCCGGGCTCGTTGCTGCTGCAGGGAGGACGGCACCTCGGGCGCCACTACAGCCCGGTCATGCTCGGCGGCGTGATCGCCTGGGCCGTCGGCGCGCTGGCCTCGGTGGGCACCAACTCGCTGGCCCGCGGCCGCGAGCTCGGCGCCGACGCGACCGCCGCGCGCCTGACCGGCCACCCCGCCGCGCTGGCCTCCGCGCTCCTGAAGGCCTCGGGCGAGATCGCCCGCCTGCCCGCGCGCGACCTGCGCGGCGCGGCCGCGCTGGACGCCTTCAACCTCCTGCCCGCGCGGCGCCCGGAGGCCAAGGGCTGGCGCGGCCGGGTCGCGCGCTCGCGGCCCGCACGG
>CAXUES010000011.1:0-9974 GCA_964250185.1 uncultured Solirubrobacteraceae bacterium
CCACCGTCGACAGCGACCGCACGATGACCTCGTTCATCGACCGGTTGGAGATCTGGGAGAACGTCGCCCACGGCATGCGTGGCTGGTTCTCCCGCATGCGGTCGGAGACGATGATCGTGTCGTAGAGCGAGAAGCCGAGCACGGTGAGCAGGGCGGCCACGGTCCCCGACGTCACCTCCCGGCCGGTGATCGCGTACAGGCCGCCCGTGATGAGCAGGTCGTGCATGAGCGAGATCGCCGTGGTCGCCGCGTACTTCCACTCGAAGCGCAGCGCGATGTACACGCCGATGAGCAGCAGCGACACGATGACCGCGATGGCGGCCGAGCGGGCGATGGACGCACCGAACGTCGGCCCGATCGACTGGGTCTGCGGCGAGCCGCGCACCCCGCCGAGGCTGCGATCGAGCTGCGCGGTGACCCGCGTGACCTCGTCCGGGCGCAGCTCGCTCGTGGAGATCTGCACCGCGTTGGGCCCCTGCGGCGAGCCCGCCACGCGCTGGACCTCGGCCCCGGTGACGCCTGCGCCCTCGAGCGCCTTCACGACCTGGTCGTTGGTCACGGGCCGGTTGAAGGCCGCCTCGATGCGCGTGCCCGAGGAGAAGTCGATGCCGAACTCGAGGCCCTTGGTCGCGATGGCGAGCGCCCCGGCGGCCAGGATGATCCCCGACGCGCTGAAGAAGTACTTCGTGTAGCCGTTGAAGTTGAACTGGCGCTTCTTGCGGCCCTCGCGGGCGCCGACGGTGCCCGCGCTCGTCAGGCCCTTGCCGGCGATGCCGATGACCGCCTGGGTGGCGAGCACCGCGCTGAAGAGCGTGACGAGCGTGCCCAGGCCGAGGACGAGCGCGAAGCCGCGGACGTTCGACGTGGCGAGCACGAAGAGCACGAACGCGGTCAGCAGCGTCACGACGTTGGCGTCGATGATCGTCGTGAGGCCCTTCTTGTAGCCCTGGGCGATCGACTGCTTGACCGATCTGCCCTTGACCACCTCCTCCTTGACGCGTTCGAAGATCACGATGTTCGCGTCGGCGCACACCCCGATCGTCAGCACGAGGCCTGCGAAGCCCGGCAGGGTGAGGACCACCGGGATGGCCTTGATGAGCGCGAAGAGGTAGACGCCGTAGAGGAGCAGCGCGAAGACGGCGACGAGCCCCAGGACGCGGTAGAAGGCGATCAGGAAGATCGCCACGACCGCGAAGCCGATGACGAGCGCGAGCACGCCCTGGTCCAGGGCCTGCTGGCCGAGGGTCGCCGAGACCTGCGACTGCGAGATGAGCGTCAGGCGGATCGGCAGAGCGCCCGTCTTGAGCAGGTTGGCCAGGCGCTGGGCGGACTTGATCGTGAAGGCGCCGGCGCCGCCGATCTGCGAGCCGTTGCTCGCGTCGATGCCGTCCGGGTTCTGGACGAAGTCGATGTACGGCGTCGAGATGAGCTTGCCGTCCAGGACGATCGCGAAGTGCTGGGACTTCTGCTGCGGGGTGAGCGCCGTGCCGTCCGACGGGATGAAGCTCTGCCCGCGCTGGGCGATGGCCCGGGTGACCCGCTGCCAGATGGTGCGGCCGCGGTCGGTGAAGTTGAACGTCACCACGGGCTCGCCGGAGCCGCCCGTGCCGTTGTCGAAGTTCTGCTCGGGGTCCTTGATGTCGGTCCCGCGCAGCGCGAAGTCGTCGTTGAGGACGTAGTAGCAGTCGGGCCCTGGGCCGCTGGAGGTCAGCGCGGTGTCCGATTCCTGCTGGACGAGGGTGGTGCCCTCCTTGACCTCGACGACGCGCTGGCCGCTGCCGAGGCGCTCCCCCGGGAGCTCCTGGGTGGCGGTGCCCGCCGAGTTCTCCGGGCCGGACAGGACCTTGCCGGGGGTCGTCCCGGCCCGGTCGCGGACGACGTAGAACTGGTTGCCGTCGGCCGCCCGGTTGTTCTGGGGCATGGCCGGGACCCGGCTGGCGCGGATGACCGCGTCGTACTGCGGCACGCAGCCCGCCTGGCCCGCCGACGGGCCGCCCGTGACGCTGAGGTCGTTGGGATCGGGCTTCCCGTTGGCCCCGATGACGTTGGTCTCCCAGTCGTAGAAGAACAGCTGGGCGGTCGTGCCGACCTGGCGCTGGGCCTCTTCGGCGTTGGTGACGTCGGGGAGCGCGACGTTGATCTGGTTCTTGCCCGACTGCTGGATCTCCGGCTCGGAGACGCCGAGCTGGTCCACGCGCTGGCGCATGATGTCGATCGCGCGCTGGATCGAGTCGGAGTCGACCTGGGCGAAGCGCGTGGGCGTCGCCGCGTAGTTGAGCTCCACCCCGCCCTTGAGGTCGAGCCCGAGCTTCGTCGGCTTGGTCGCGATGACCACGGCCGAGGCGACGAGGAGCCCGAAGACGAGCAGCAGGACGAGGAGGTTGCGGCGGCGGTCGGTCATGACGGAAGGGGGGCTCTACTTGGCCGGGGTGAGGACGACGAGCAGGCCACCGTCGTCGTCGTAGGCGGGGAAGAGGTCGGCGGTGGCGCGCGCGGGGAGGTCCCCCTCGGCGTTGACCTGCACGACCTTGCCGAGCTGGCGGACGCCCCACTCGAGGGCGGTGTCGATCGGGTCGGTGGCCTCCTCGGCGCCGAAGCGCAGCCCGAGGACGTCCTTGACCGAGCGGCCGATCACGCGCTCGTCGTCCAGGCCGGTCAGCTCGAAGGAGCCGCGGCCGCAGGCGATGACCTTGCCCTGCTGGTCGCAGGCGAAGAACGCCGCGTCCGGGGCGGGGTAGTAGTCGTCGAGCAGCTCGAAGAGGAAGCCGAAGCCGCACTTCTGGCAGCCCTTGGGCTGTGACCGGAAGCCCGCGGCGGAGCGGTCGGTCTGGGTGGTGCGGTTGCCGCAGTTGGGGCAGATGAACAGATGTGCCATCGAGGTGTCCGGAGGGTAGTGGGGACGGGTGGGCCGCGCGTCGCCGCGTCGCGGTTCGCTGCGTGCGCCGGTCGATCGGGCCCTAGAAGAGCGCCGGATCCTGCTCCGGCGGCTCCAGGCCCAGGTGGGCGTAGGCCCGCCGGGTCGTCACGCGGCCGCGCGGCGTGCGCTTGAGCAGGCCGGACTGCAGCAGGTAGGGCTCGTAGACGTCCTCGATGGTGTCGGCCTCCTCCCCCACCGTGACGGCGAGCGTGCCGAGGCCCACGGGACCGCCGTCGAACTTCGCGCAGATCGCCCCGAGCAGCTCGCGGTCGAGGCGGTCAAGGCCGAGGTGGTCGACCTGCAGCATGTCCAGGGCCGCCGCGGCGACCTCCTCGGTGACCACGCCGTCGGCGCGCACCTCGGCGTAGTCGCGCACGCGCTTGAGCAGCCGGTTGGCCACGCGCGGGGTGCCGCGCGAGCGGGCGGCGATGGCCTCGGCGCCCGCGCCGGCGAGCTCGACCCGCAGCAGCTCGGCCGACCGGCGGACGATCGTGGCCAGCTCCCGGCCGCCGTAGGGCTCGAGGCGCTGCTGCAGGCCGAAGCGGTCGCGCAGCGGCATGGTCACCCGGCCGGCGCGCGTCGTGGCGCCGACCAGCGTGAAGGGCGGCAGGTCGAGCGTGACGATCCGCGCGCCGGCGCCCTGCCCGACCGTGATGGGCAGCTGGCCGTCCTCCATCGCGGGGTAGAAGGTCTCCTCGAGGGCCCGCGGCAGGCGGTGGATCTCGTCGACGAAGAACACCGAGCGGGGCTCGAGGTTGGTCAGGTAGGCGGCGATGTCGGCCTTGCGCTCCAGCGCGGGCGCCGCCGTGGCCACGAAGGGGACGCCGAGCTCCGTGGCGATGATCGCCGCCAGCGACGTCTTGCCCAGGCCCGGCGGGCCCGAGAGCAGGACGTGGTCCAGCGCCTCTCCGCGCGCCGCGGCGGCGGCCACGGCGACCTCGAGCTGCTCCTTGACCTGCTCCTGGCCGACGAAGTCGCTCAGGCGCTGCGGGCGCAGGGAGACCTGCTCGAGGAGCTCCTCCTCGTCGAGGACGACCCCGGGGGTCACGATGCGGCTGATCGGGTCCACGGCGCTAGCGCCTCGCGCCCTTGAGCGCGGCCGCGACGAGGGCCTCGGCCGTGTCGCCCTCGGCGCCGCGCAGGAGCTCCTCGGCCTCGGGCAGGTCGTAGCCCAGCTCGAGGAGGCTGTCCCGGGCCAGCGAGCGCGGGTCGTCCGCGCGGCCGACGACCGGCTCGGCGCCCTCCGGCAGCACGTCGCCGAGGCCGCCGACCTTCTCCCGCAGCTCGACGATGATGCGCTCCGCCGTGCGCTTGCCGACGCCGGGAGCGGCCTGGAAGCGCTTGTGGTCGCCCGCGGCGACGGCGCCCACGAGCTCCCGCGGCGATCCCGCGCCGAGGATCGCCAGCGCGACCTTCGGGCCGACGGCCTGGACGCCGAGCAGGAGAAGGAAGAGGTCGCGCTCCTCCTCCGTGGCGAAGCCGTAGAGCGTGAGCGCGTCCTCGCGGACGACGAGGTGGGTGTGCAGCGAGACCGCCGCCCCGGCGGCCGGCACGGCCTTGAGGGTCTCCACCGACACGTTGAGGCGGTAGCCGACCCCGGAGGCCGTCTCCAGCACGACGTGGTCGGGGCGGCGCACGGCCACCTCGCCGGCGACGAGCGCGATCACCTAGGCCATCGCCTTCTGCCGGGCGAGCAGCGACGGCGCGTGGTTGGCGTGGCAGATGGCGACCGCGAGGGCGTCGGCGGCGTGGTCGGGACGCGGCAGCTCCGGCAGGGAGAGCAGCGCCTGGACCATCGTCTGGACCTGCTGCTTGCCGGCCGACCCCGAGCCGCACACAGCGTCCTTGACCTGCTGGGGGGTGTAGTCGTGGCAGCCGATGCCGCGCTGGCCGGCGGCGAGCATCACGACGCCGCGGGCCTGGCCGACGGCGAAGGCGGAGCGCGCGTTCTGGCCGAAGAAGAGCGATTCCAGCGCGACCGCGTCGGGGCGGTGCTCCTCGATGAGGCCGGCCAGCGCGGTGTGGACCTCGGCCAGGCGCTGCTCGGGTGCGGTGGTCGAGCGCGTGGTGATGCAGCCGCCGTCCAGTGCGACGAGGCGCGCGCCGTGCCGTTGCACGACCCCGAAGCCCGTGTTCGCGAGGCCTGGGTCGATGCCGAGGACGATCACCACCCGCGGCATTCTGCGCCTCGGGTCGGATGCCTCCCCGTCCGGGCTCGTCCGGGGGATCAGCGAACGGGTCCGCCTCCGACGCCGGCCCGCCGCTGGCGGTGCCACTCGGTGACCGCGTCGGCGTAGGTCATCCGCCCGGCCTCCTCGCGGCAGAAGGCGAGGAACGCGTCGGTGAAGGCGAAGCCCGGACCGATGACGCGGGCGAAGAACGCGCGGTGCTCCTCGTCGTCGCGCACCCCGAGGCGGATGACCTCGTCAAGCGTCGGCGACGGCTCGTCGGCACCGGGCGGCGGCGTCGTCGACCACGGCCGGTGGACGCCGACGCGGTCCTCCTCGGGGATGGCGCCGGTCTCGAGGAGGTGCTCCACGCGGGCGGTGAGCTCGGCCTTGGACCCGTCGGCGCTCATCCCCTCGCGGTGGGCGAAGTCCTCGAGCTCGGACTTCAGCCAGTAGTGCGCGCGGAAGCGGCGCACGTCGAGGCCCGGAACGAGCTCGGGTCGCTCCTCGGCGCCCTCGTCTGCCATCGGGCGAGGCTAGCCGCGGGCTCCCGTAGGCTGCGCCGGCGATGGACTGGGCGGCGGAGGGGCTCCTGGACGGACTGGACGGCGACGCGCGCGCCGAGCGCGTCGAGCTGCTCGACTGGCTCGAGGAACTGGGCTTCGAACCCGACCAGATCCGCCAGGCCAGCGACGAGGGCCTGCTCCTGCTGCTCCCGGCGGACCGCGTGGTGGCGGGGCCCGGCCGGTTCACCGCCGAGGAGGTCGGCGAGCGGGCCAACGTCCACCCCGACTTCCTACGCCTGCTGCGACGCGTCAACGGGCTGGCCGTCCCGGAGCCGGGCATGGCGAGCTACTCCGACGTGGACGTGCAGCTCGCCGACGTCGCGCGGCAGTACACCGACCTGGGCATCGACGCCGAGCAGCTCCTCGGCTCGGCGCGGGCCGTCGGCCGGGCGCTGTCGGGGCTGGCGGGCTCGTTGCGGGCGCTCGTCTTCGAGCTGGTCGTCAAGCCCGGGATGAGCGAGGTGGAGCTCGCTCGCGCCTACGCCGAGCGGGTCGAGGTCCTCCTGCCGCTGCTGGGCCCCATGCTCGAGTCGGGGCTGCGCGCGCAGCTGCGCCAGGCGGTCCGCACGGAGCTCATCGACGCGGCGGAGCGGGCGGCCGGCTCGTTGCCCGGGGAGCGCGAGGTCGCCGTGGCCTTCGCCGACATCGTCGGATTCACGAAGCTCGGCGAGGAGGTCGACACCGCGCAGCTCGAGCGGGTCGCCGCGCGGCTGGAGGCGCGCACCCGCGACCTCATCTCCCCCCCGGTGTCGCTGGTGAAGACCATCGGCGACGCGGTCCTGCTGGTCTCCCCCGACGCCGCCGCGCTGCTGGCGGTCTGCCTGCAGCTCTCCGAGGCGGCGGGTGAGCGTGCCGAGGAGGCCGAGGGCGAGGAGCTCGTGCCACAGCTGCGGATCGGGATGTCCTACGGGCCTGCGCTCTCGCGTGGTGGCGACTGGTACGGCCGCGCGGTCAACCTCGCGTCACGCGTGGCTGCGGCCGCACGGCCGGGGAGCGTGCTGCTTGTGCAGGCCGCCAGGGACGCCGCGGGCGAGGACGTCGCCCACTTCTCGAGTGCGGGGTCCAAGCACTTCAAGGGCGTGCAGGGCGCGGTGAGGCTGCACCGGGCGCGGCCGCTGTGAGGACGGCCGCCCCTCGGTGTCCCGGCGCTCGACACCGGCCTGCTGCGAGTCAGTTGACGCGCACCCGCGCGATGGCGCTCCGTGTCGGCGTGAACGGCCATGAGGCGCCCGCACGGCTGACCATCCGGAACTGGTACGTGTAGCGGACGTAGGTCCGCTTGAAGCGGTAGCTGGTCTTGAAGCGCCCCGAGCGGTCCGTCTTGACGGCCTTGACGTCGCGCCACTGTCGGCCGACCAGGACCTGGAGCTCCAGGCCGACGCCCTTGCCGTAGTAGCCACCGGCTGCGCGGCCGCTGAAGCGCACGAGCTGGCCGTTGCGCACACGTGGGTCGAGCGCCTTGAGCACGACCACGCCGCGCACGGTCTGCCGGACGACCGGGCCCGAGGCCGCGCAGCTACGCGCGATCACCTGCAGGTCGCGCGACGCGCCGACGGGTGCCTTGAGGGCGAAGCGCCCGTCTGCCGCGCTCGCCCCGCTCGCGAGGACCTGCGGAGCCGTGTTGGGCCGCCGCACGCGTTGCACGAGCTCGACGGCGATGCCCGGAGCCGCCGTGCCGCTCGCGCCGCGCACGGCACCTCGCACGGTCACCGCGCTCTTGGCCCGCCGCGCGACGAGGCGCGTCGGGCCTTCCAAGGTGACCAACGTGCCGACGGGGCAGCCCGGCGCCGCGGGCGTGGACGGGCCCTGCACGGAGCCGACGCCCGCCGGGCCGGTGGACGAGGCAGCGGGCTGGCCGAGCGTGAGGAAGCCCGACGTCCCCGCCAGGCTGGCTCCCGGACCGCCGCCGCCGTCCGCCGTGCCGCCGCCTGCGCTCGAGGCCCCGCCGGGGCCACCCGTGACGACGGCGCCGTCCGCGAACGGTCCGCCGGCGATGCTCGAGGTCCGGCTGCTCGAACCGCCACGATCCGTGACGGTCACGCGGCAGAGGACCTTCGAGCCCTGGTCGGCCGGCGTCAGCGTGTAGGCGGCGCCGGTCGCTCCGGGGATCTCCTCCGCACCTGACCCGTCGGCCCGGGCGCGGCTCCACTGCAGCGCCTGCGCCGGGTCCTGGGCGTCGACGCCCCGGATGGAGCACTGCAACGTGCTGCCGGAGCGAGGGGTCCCGGAGATCGTCGGATCGGCGGAGAGCACCGGAGGCAGCCGGTCGATCGTCACGGCGGACAGGAAGGCGCTGGTCTCGTTGCCCGCCGCGTCCACGGCACGGAGGTCGAGCGTGTGCGCGCCGTCGGTCGTCGGCGGCAGCTTCCACGCAAGCGACGGCGGGTGCGTGCTGCACGGTTGACCCGCGGCGTACGAGTAGCCGGCGCCGGGGTCCTGGTCGACGCAGCTAGCGGGAGCTCCCTCCCACCGCGTCTCTGCGATCAACGAGTTGTCGACGAACGCGCGGGCGGACAGGATCCCGAGCCCGCCTGGGTCGGCCGCCCTGAGGGTCACGGCTTCCGAGGTGCTTGTGATTATCGAGCCACCGACGAGCGGACCGGTGGCATCTACCACCGGATGGCCGACGTCTTCGACATCGAAGTTCGCCGAGATGCCTTCGATCCCCGGAGTGTCGAACCAGTGGAGACATGCCCCCGAGGCGAAGCAGCCGAAAGCAATCGTGTACGACTTGGCGTTCTGGTTGCGGCCTTCGAAAGAGGGTGCTCGGAGAAGCGTCGAGTTCTTCGCCGAATCAGTAGAACAGGCATCTCCCTCTCCGAGCCCGAGGTAGCCGGTGGCTCCGCAGCGCTCGAGTTCCCGCCCTCGATCGTCGGTCAGGCGATAGCCGAGCCCGTAGCTGCTCCACTCCTCGTCCTCGGCCTGAGAGAAGAGGTAATCGCGAAGGAAGCGTCTGATGCTCGCCCGCGTGAACGTGGTCTCACCCGGCGCACGGAAGGTGATAGTGCGCTGCTCGTTGAGCTTGACATTTGCGGCTTTCGGCCAACGGGAGGTAACAGCTGCCCCCTGACCGTCGCATCCCGTGACAGCCAACCACCCTGGGGTTAGGTCCGGAGCCATCAAGTCCGACGCCCCCCCACGGCCTTCGCATTGCGACACCGTCGCCGTCCCTGCGTGCGCGGCACCTGGCGTGAGCAGGGCGCACAGGACGCCGAGCGCTGCGACGAGCGCCATCGTTCTGGCCCGGACCATCATCGGCGGGATCATGCCAGCCTCATCTCCTGAGAAGTAGGACTTCGGCGCTAGGCACCGCGTCCTGGTACTAGGCCGGTGTCGGCGATCCTCGCCCCGGCGTCCATCCGATCTGGCGCGCGGGCGCTCTCGGGGAGCGCCGCGCGGGCGGTCAGCCGGCCACGCGCTCCAGCACCTCGGCGCTCACGTCGAAGTTCGCGTGCACCTCGCCGACGTCGTCGTTCTCGTCCAGCGCGTCGATGAGGCGCAGCACCTTGGCGGCGTCCTCCTCCTCCAGCGGCACCTTGACCGACGGGCGGTAGGCGATCTCGGCGGAGTCGACCTCGATGCCCGCCTCGGTCAGCGCGGCGTGGACAGCGGCGACGGCGCCCGGCTCGCAGAGCACCTCGTAGACGTCGTCGTCGGTCTCGATGTCGGTCGCGCCGGCGTCCAGGGCGGGCAGCAGGTCGTCCTCCGCGACGCCCTCGCTGGGCACGACGACCAGGCCGGTCTTGGTGAAGAGGTAGGCCACCGAGCCGGGCTCGGCGAGCGATCCGCCGTGCTTGGAGAAGAGGTGGCGGACGTCCGCGCCCGTGCGGTTGCGGTTGTCGGTCAGCGCCTCGACGAGGACGGCGACGCCGGCGGGGCCGTAGCCCTCGTAGAGCACGTCCTCGAAGCTCGCTGCGTCGAGACCGGCTCCCGAGCCCTTGTCGATCGCCCGCTGGATGTTGTCCTTGGGCATGGAGGCGTCCCGTGCCTTCTGCACGGCGAGCGCGAGGGCGGGGTTGCCGTCGATCTGGCCGCCACCGGCCTTGGCCGCGACGACGATCGCACGGGCCAGCTTGGTGAACTGCTGCCCCCGGCGCGAATCGACGATCGCCTTCTTGTGCTTGATCGACGCCCACTTCGAATGCCCGGACATGCCAGGCAGTCTAGGCCCGGGACCGCGCGTGCGCCTGCCTCGCGGGTAACGTCCGCCTCCAGATGAGCGTCCCCGCGGAGATCTTCAAGGCCTACGACATCCGGGGCCTGTACGGCGACGACCTCGACGGTGACGCCGCCGAGCTGATCGGCCGCGCCTTCGCGCGCGTC
>CAXUES010000011.1:9984-19327 GCA_964250185.1 uncultured Solirubrobacteraceae bacterium
GACCTGGAGGGCAAGCCGGTCTCCGAGGTGCGCCTCGGCCTCGGGCGCGACATGCGCCTGACGGCGCCGGAGCTCGCGGGCCGCTACCGCGACGGCATGGTGTCCGAGGGAGCGACCGTGCTGGACGCCGGCATGGTCGGCACCGAGGTCCTGTACTTCCTCGTGGGCTCGCGCGACCTCGACGGCGGGCTCATGTGCACCGCCTCGCACAACCCGAAGGCCTACACGGGCGCGAAGCTCGTCAAGCGGGGCGCCATCGCGCTGTCGGGCGACGAGGGCATCGGCGACATCCGTGACCTCGTCCGCGGCGACCTCGCCACCCAGGAGGCGCCGGGAGGCGGCTCGGTCGAGGAGGTCGACGTCTGGGACGCCTTCCGGGCCAAGGCGCTGGAGTTCATCGACCCGGCCAACGTCAAGCCGCTCAAGGTCGTCGTGGACGGCGGCAACGGCATGGCCGGGACGATGGTCGGGCCGCTGCTCGAGCAGCTCGGCCTCGACCTGGTCACGAGCTACTGGGTCCCCGACGGGGAGTTCCCCGACCACGAGCCCAACCCGCTGCTGCCCGAGAACCGCCAGTTCATCATCGACCGGGTCAAGCAGGAGGGCGCCGACCTGGGCATCGCCTGGGACGGCGACGCCGACCGCTGCTTCTTCATCGACGACCAGGGCGAGTTCGTCGACGGGGACTTCATGACGGCGATCCTGGCCGAGCACCTGCTGACCAAGGACCCGGGCTCGGAGATCCTCTACGACGCCCGCGCCTCGCGCGCGGTGGACGACACGGTGAGCGCCGCGGGCGGCCACGCGCACATCAACCGCATCGGCCACGCCTACTTCAAGACCCGCATGAAGCGCGAGGGCTCCCTCTTCGGCGGCGAGGTCTCCGGCCACTACTACTTCCGCGACTTCTACTGCGCCGACGCGGGCACGATCCCGGCGCTGCTCATCCTCGAGAAGCTCTCGGTGGAGGGCGCGAAGCTCTCGAGCCTCGTCGGCTCCTACCGGGCGAAGTACTTCATCTCCGGCGAGATCAACTCCGAGGTGGAGGACGGCGCCGCGAAGATGGCCGAGCTCGAGGCGGAGTACGGGGGACGCGAGGGCGCGACGGTCACCCACGTCGACGGCGTGAGCGTCGACTTCCCCGACTGGCACTTCAACGTGCGCTCGTCCAACACCGAGCCGCTGCTGCGCCTGTGCCTGGAGTCTCTGGTGTCGGTGCAGGACATGGAGGCCAAGCGCGACGAGGTCCTCGGGAAGATCCGCGCTTGACCCGCGACGCCGAGGCGTCGGTCGACGACGGCGCGCTGCGGGAGCGCGCCGCCGCGGCCGGGATCCACGTCCTCCCGGTGCCCACCCCCTTCGCCGTCGGGCGGATCAACTGCTACCTCATCGAGGACGACCCGCTCACGCTCGTCGACGCGGGACCGAACTCCGCGACGTCGCTCACCGAGCTCGAGCGCATGCTCGGCGCCCACGGCCGGCGGATCGAGGACCTCGAGCGGATCGTGCTCACCCACCAGCACATGGACCACGTCGGCCTCGCCGCGATCCTGGCCGAGCGCTCGGGGGCCGAGGTCGTGACCATCGACGTGCTGGCGCCCTGGCTCGCGGACTACCCCGCCGCCCAGGAGGCCGACGACGCCTTCGCCGAGGCGGTCATGCGCCGCCACGGCGTGCCCGACGAGCTCGCCACGGCGCTGCGGGCGCTCACCGCGGGCATGCGCGGCTGGGGCGGCGGCGCCGACGTGACCCACCCGGTGGCCGACGGATCGACGCTCTCCTTCGCCCACCGCGAGCTCGAGGTGCAGCTGCGCCCGGGCCACTCCCCCTCCGACACCGTCTTCCTGGACCGAGAGCGGCGCATCGCGCTGGGCGGCGACCACCTGCTCGCGCGCATCTCGTCCAACCCGCTGGTGACCCGTCCGCTCGACGGGGCGGTCGACGACCCGCGCCCGCACGCCCTGCAGATCTACATCGCCTCGCAGCGACGCACCCAGGAGCTCGAGCTCGACGTCGTGCTGCCGGGCCACGGCCCGCCGATCGGCGACCACGTCGCGCTCATCGACGAGCGCCTGGAGAGCTACGCCCGCCGCGCGGAGCGCATCCGCGGGATCCTCGCCGACCACGGCCCGACGACCGCGCACGCCGTCGCGCTGGAGATGTGGGGCAACGTCGCGGTGACGCAGGCCTACCTCACGCTCTCCGAGGTGCTCGGGCACCTCGACCTGCTCGTGGCGGAGGGCCGCGTCGTCGAGCACCGCCACGACGACGCCGGCGCGCCCGCGACGTTCGAGCTGACGAGCTGACGTGGCCCGCGTCGCCCTCGACGCCCGGGCCGCCGCGCGTCCCGAGCTCGGAGGCGTCGAGCGCTGGGCCCGGGAGCTGCGCGCCGGGCTGCCCGCGCTGCGCCCCGACGGCTACGACGTGCTCGAGCCCCCGCCCGCGCTGGCCCACCGCGCCGGGCACCTGTGGGAGCAGGGGTGGCTGCCGCTGCGCGCCCGTCGCGCCCGCTGGCTGCTCTGCCCTTCCAACCTCGCGCCGCTCGCCCATCCCCGGGTCGCCGTCGTCCTGCACGACGCCGCGCCGCTGCGCGAGCCGGGGTGGTACTCGCCCGCCTACGCCCGCCTGCAGGCTCAGCTCCTCCCCCGCATCGCCAGGCGCGCGCGCATGGTCATCACCGTCAGCGAGTTCTCGCGCCGCGAGCTGCGCGAGCTCCTCGGCGTCGAGGCGCACATCGTGGAGGGCGGCGTCGGCCCGGGCTTCCGACCCGACGCCGGCACCGCGGTGCGCCCCGCGGGACGCTACGTCCTCACCGTCGCCTCGCAGACGCGTCGCAAGAACCTCGTCGCGCTGGAGGAGCTCGCGCGGCGCCTGGCCGACCGGGGCGTCGCCCTCGTCGCCGCGGGCGGCGGGCGCCCGCAGTTCGCCGCGGAGTCGCGGCTGCCCCTCACGGCGCTCGGCCACGTCGACGAGGCCGACCTCCCCGGCCTGTACGCGGGCGCGGAGGCCTTCGTGCTGCCGAGCCTCCACGAGGGCTACGGGCTGCCCGTCCTGGAGGCGATGGCCTGCGGCGTACCGGTGGTCTGCGCGGACGCCGGCGGGCTCCCCGAGGCCGCCGGCGGCGCGGCGCAGCTCGTCGCGCCGACCGACCGGCGCGCGTTCGCCGACGCCGTCGAACGCGCGCTGGACGACCCCGCCCCCTGGCGGGCCCGCGGGCTGGAGCGCGTCCGCGGCGTGACGTGGCAGCGCACGGCCGCCGCGGTCGATTCGCTGCTGCACGCCTGACCGGGTAGCGTCCACGTGAGCGATGGGGGTCGCCAGGGGGACGTCCGACGCGCCGGCGACGGCGCGCAGCGGGGACACGACGGCACGGCCGGCGCGACCGCGGACGTCCGCGGTCGCCGCGCGCACCTGGCCGTCGGCGCTCGCCGGGCTCGTCGCGCTGGCCGGCGTGGCGTGGCTGGCCACCCACGCGGGCGGCTACTTCCCCTCGGACCTCCTCCCCGTCGGCGCCGCCGCCTTCGCCGCTGTCGCCGTCGTCCTCGCGCTGCGCCCGCCGCTCTTCCGCATCACGGGCCGCGCGCTGGCGGCGCTGGGCGCCCTCGGCGGGCTCTGCGGCTGGACCGCGCTGTCCACGCGCTGGTCGCTCGACGTCCCGGCGGGCACGGAGGACGCCCAGCGCACGCTCACCTACGCCGGGCTCTTCGGGCTGGGCCTGCTCGCAGCGGGCTCGGGCCGCCTCGCCGGCCTGCTCGTCCGGGGCGCGCTCTGCGTCGGGCTGGGCGTGCTCGCCGTCGGCCTGGTGGAGCGGCTGCTGCCCGGGGCGGTCGAGGACGCGCCGGCCCTGGGCTACCGGCTCAGCGGCCCGCTGACGTACTGGAACGCCTACGGCGCGCTCGGCGCGGTGTGCGCGGTGCTCGCCGCCGGCCTCGCGGCGGCGCCGGAGGGCCGCCCGGCCCTGCGCGGCGCGTGGGCGGCGGGCGCGGTGCTCGCCGCGGTCGCCCTGGAGCTCAGCCTCTCGCGCGGCGCCTGGCTGGCCCTGGGCGTCGGCCTCGTCGTCCTGCTCGCGGCCTCGCGGGCACGCGGCGGCCTGCTCGTCACCCTGGCGCTGGTCACCACGCTGGTCACCGTGGCGGTCCTGCGCCTTGCCGACCTGCCCGCGCTCGTCGACGACCCGACCCTCGGCTCGGGCCAGGTCGACGCGGGACGGGTCCTCTGGCCCCAGCTCCTCGGCCTCGCGCTGCTGGCCGCCGGCCTGCAGTGGCTCGTCGCGCTCGCGGGTCCCCGCGCCGTCGGCTGGCGGACGGCACGCCTGCGCGCGGGCGCCCGGCGCCTCGTGCCCTGGTGCGCCGGCGCGGCCGCGCTGCTCGCGCTGGCGGGGTACGGCGTCGCGTCGGCGCGGGTCGACGGCGTGAGCGCCCGCATCGCCGAGCGGGCGACGGGCTGGGCGGGGACGCAGTGGCACGAGCTGCTGGAGCCTGCGCCGACCGCCCTCACGGGCACCCGGCGCCTGACCACCGCCCGGGGGACCCGCGCCGACATCTACCGGGTCGCGCTGGAGGCCGGCCGTGAGCACCCGCTGGCCGGGGACGGCGCGGGCTCCTTCCGCGTGCGCTGGGCCCACGACCGCCGGGTCGACGAGGAGGTCCGCAACGCGCACTCGCTCTACCTGGAGACCTTCGCGGACACCGGTGCGGTTGGGCTGGCGCTGCTGCTGGTGCTCCTCGGCGCGATCGCCGCAGGCGCGTGGTGGTCGGTCCGGCGCGTCGGGGCGCTCACCCGCGCGGAGGCCGCGGCGGTGAGCGCGGCGTGCGCGGTCTGGGCGGCCCACGCGGCCATCGACTGGGACTGGCAGGTCCCGGCGCTCACCGGGCTCGTGCTCCTGCTCGCCGCGACGCTCTGCCCACCCGGCCGCCGGGCCCGCACGCCCGCGTCGCGCTCGACCCGCCGCGCCGGAGTGGGCGCCCTCGCCTGGCGGGGCGGGGCGCTCGCCGCGCTCGCCGTCGCCGTGCTGCTGGGCGCGCAGGCCCGGGACGCCCGGGAGGTGCGCGCCGCGGCCGCCGCGCTCGGCGAGGGCGACGTCGCGGCGGCCTCGGCGCAGGCGTCCGGAGCGCGCTCGGCGCCCGCCCGGGTCCAGGCGCGGCTCGTGGCCGCCTATGCCGCGCAGGGCCTCGGCGACCGCGCGGCCGCCGAGGGCGACTTCGCCGCCGCCGCAGCCGCCAGCCCGAACGACTGGGCCATCCGCGCCGACCGCGGGCAGAACCTGCTCGCGCTCGGCCGGCGCGCGGCCGCGCGCGCCGAGCTGGCCCGCGCCCGGGAGCTCAACCCGCACCTGCAGCCGGCCGCCGACGCGCCGGGCTGACCCCGGCCGCCCGCGCGCCCTTGGCAGTCCGTCGAGGACGGTCTACTCTCGAACGGGGTCCGAGGGGGGCCGCCGGTGGGGCCGGCACAGGGGCCGCGCGACGAGCGCGGCCGAGCACACGGCTGGGGGGCCGAAGGCGTGCAGCATCCGAACAGGGGGACGGGGCGGTCGACGACGACCGCCACCACGGGGGCCGGGCTCAGGGTGGTCCCGACGCTGACGGGCAGCCGGGCGCAGCTCGCGCCGGCCACGCGCGCGCGGTCCACGCGCGACGCGCTGCTGCGGCGGATGCTCGCCGTGGCCGACGCCGTCGGCATCGTCGCGGCCATGGTGGTGGTGGGCGCGGTCCACCCGCCGGACCACGCGCGCGACGTCGCGCTGATCGTGGTGCTCGCGCTCCCGCTCTGGGTGCTGGCCAACCGCCTCACGGGCTCCTACCACCGCGACGAGCTGATCGTCCACAAGTCGACCCTGGACGAGCTCCCGCTCGTGGCCCGCTCGGTCACCATGGGGACCCTCGTCCTCTTCTTCGTCGCGCCGTTCACGACGGGCGCGCCGCTCGAGCGGGACGTCACCCTGCTCTTCCTGCTCGTCGCGCTGACCGCGGTCCCCGCGGCCCGCGGCCTCGCCCGCGTGGCGTGGCGCACCGCGACGGCACCCGAGCGGGTCATCGTCCTCGGATCGGGTCCCGTCGCCGAGCTCGTGGCCACCAAGCTCGGCGGCCATCCCGAGTACGGCATCGAGCTGCTCGGCTACCTCGACGCGCAGGCCGAGCCGCACTCGGGCGCGGCCGGGCTGCCGTTCCTGGGCGAGCTGGAGGACTTCGCGGCGATCTGCGCCCGCGAGCGCGTGCAGCGCATCATCATCGCCTTCACCAACCTCCCCTACGAGCGCACGAGCGAGCTCGTCTGCGCGTCGCGGCGGCTGGGGCTGAAGGTCAGCATCGTCCCGCGGCTGTACGAGGTCATCGGCTCCGGCGTGGTCACCGACGCCGTCGAGGGGCTCACCGTCCACGGCCTGCGCCCGTCGGCGCGCGGCGCCACGAACCTCGCGCTCAAGCGGGCCATCGACGTGCTCGTGGCCTCTGCGGGCCTGCTGGCCCTCTCCCCCGCCCTGCTCGTCGCGGCGCTCGCCGTGAAGCTCACCTCCCCCGGGCCCGTGCTCTTCCGCCAGGAGCGCATGGGCCACGGCCAGCGCAGCTTCTCCATCCTCAAGCTGCGGACGATGGTGCACGACGCCGAGACCCGGAAGGCCGGGCTGCGCCACCTCAACGAGATGGACGTCGCCGGCCCGATGTTCAAGATGGCCCGCGACCCGCGGATCACCCGCGTCGGCGGCTGGCTGCGGCGCACGAGCTTCGACGAGCTGCCGCAGCTCCTCAACGTCCTGCGCGGCGAGATGAGCCTCGTCGGCCCCCGTCCGCTCGTCCTCGACGAGGACGACCACGTCATCGGCTGGCACCGCGAGCGCCTCGACCTCAAGCCCGGGCTCACCGGGCCGTGGCAGGTGCTGGGGCGCAACCGCATCCCGTTCGAGGAGATGGTCAAGCTCGACTACCTCTACGTCGCGACCTGGAGCCTGTTCGGCGACGTCAAGCTCATCCTGCGGACGCTCCCGGTCGTGCTCGGGCGGCGGGGCGCGTGAGCGGCTGGGTCCCCGACGGCGCGCGCGACGACCGCCCGCAGGCGCGGGAGCCGCGACGGCCCGACTGGCGTCCCGCGGTCGCCTGGGTCAAGGAGCAGCTGCGAGCGGTCGATGCTCGGGAGGAGCGCGTCGACGCGACGGGGGCGTCGGGCGACGACCCGCGAGCCACGCAGGAGGGGGCCAGGGGATGAACGACGCACCGCGGGCGGCCACGCCGTCGGACTACACGCGCATCCTGCGCGAGCAGCGCGGCCTGCCTCGTCCTCTGCGTCGTGGCGGCGGTCGCGCTGTCGCTGCGCCAGGCGACGACCTACGGCGCCACCGCCGACCTCGACTACCGGGGCGAGGGCACGAGCCTCAGCCTCGTCGGCACGCCGGCCTACCCCTCGCGGACCAACGGCGAGCTCGCCGACCTCGGCGCGTCGACCCTCGCCCAGCCGCGCGCGCTCCAGCGGGTCCGCGCCACGCTGCGCACGCCGCTGAGCATCCGCGCGCTGCGCGACCGGGTGAGCGCCGCCGTCGACCCGAAGTCCAACCTCGTGCACCTGACCGCCACGGCCGGCGATCCCGAGTTCGCCGCCCGTCTGGCCAACGCGCTGGCCGACCAGACGGTCGACCAGGCCCGCCAGGAGGCCCGGCGCACGTACCGCGCCGCCGCGACCGACCTGCGCCGCCGCCAGGCCTCGCTGCCCGACGGCACCGCGGCCGAGCGCGCGGCCAACGCGGGCCAGTCGCAGCTCTACAACGACCAGATCACGCGCCTGCAGACGCTGATGCAGCTCGCCGAGCCGGTGGTGATCGCCGGCCGCGCCGAGGTGCCCGACAGCCCGGTCTCGCCCAAGCCGGTTCGCAACGCGATCCTCGCGCTCCTCGTGGGCGGCCTGCTCGGCCTGCTCGTGGCCTTCCTGCGGGATCTCCTCGACCGTCGGCTGCGCAGCCCGGAGGACGTCACCGCCGCGGTGCCGCTGCCCGTGCTCGGCCGGATCCGCGACGCGGCCCTCGGCGGCGCCGGCGCCCTGCCCAGCGGCCGGCCGCTGCACCAGTCCGACCTCGAGGCGTTCTCGATCCTGCGCACGAACCTCCGCTTCTTCGACGTCGACGACCCGCCCCGGACCATCGCGGTGACCTCCGCCGCGCCCGGGGAGGGCAAGAGCACGGTGGCCGCGTCGCTCGCGCTCTCCTACGCCGCCGCGGGCTCCTCCACGCTGCTGGTCGAGTGCGACCTGCGCCGGCCGACGCTCGCGGGGCGCCTCGGGCTGGCGGCGCCCGACGGCGAGCTGCCGCGCGGGCTCACCGACTACCTCGCGGGCGACGCGGCCCCCGAGGAGGTGCTGCGGATCGTCGCCACGCCCGAGCTGGCCACCCGCAACGGCCACCTCCCGCGCCCCGGCGAGGCGCGCGCGCAACCGCTCGTGGCCGTCCTGGCCGGCTCGCCCACGCCGCGGCCCGCGGAGCTGCTCGGGTCTGAGCGCTTCGCCGCGTTCCTCGCCCAGGTCCGCGAGGACTACGACGTCGTGGTGCTCGACACGAGCCCGCTGCTCACCGTGGCCGACACGCTCCAGGTGCTCCCGCGGGTCGACGGCGCGCTCGTCTGCGTGCGCTCGGGCCAGACGACCAAGGACGAGGCGGCCGCGCTGCGCGGGACGCTCGAGCGGCTCCCCCACGGGATGCTCGGCCTCGTCGTCACCGGGATCCGCCGCGAGGACGAGCCCGCCTACGGCTACTACTCCTACGCCGAGGACCG
Organism: uncultured Solirubrobacteraceae bacterium; assembly: GCA_964250185.1. Taxonomy (GTDB): domain Bacteria; phylum Actinomycetota; class Thermoleophilia; order Solirubrobacterales; family Solirubrobacteraceae; genus Paraconexibacter. The sequence goes on from CAXUES010000011.1 coordinate 18,735, forward strand.
CGTCGCGCGCACGACCGGGGGGACGGCGTCCGCGCCGGAGCCCGTCCCCGCCGTCGCCCGCGACTGAGCGCCGTGCCCGCCACCCGCGTCCTGGTCGTCTCGCACACGGCGATCGTCGGCGGCGCCGAGCGCTCGCTGCTGCGCTTCCTGGCCGCACGGCCGGCGGGCCTGGAGCTCGCGGTGGCCTCGCCGGAGGGCGCGCTGGCCGACGCGGTCCGCGCGCTCGGCCTCGACGTGCACGTGCTGCGCGGCACGGCGGGGAGCCTGCGCCTGCATCCGCTCCACACGCCGCTCGCGCTGCTGGAGCTGGCCACCATGGCTGGCCAGGTGGCGCGCGCCGCCCGGGCCCATCGTGCGCAGCTCGTGCACGCGAACACGATCCGCGCGGGCCTGGTGGCGGTCGCCGCCCGGACGCTCGGCGCGCCGGCCTGCGTCACCCACGTCCGCGACGTGCTGCCCGGGGGCGTCGCCGCCGGGCTGGTGAAGGTCGTCGTGCGCCGGGGGAGCGCCCGGAGCCTGGCGATCTCGTTGCGTTCGTCGAGCGTTTCCGCCTGCCGGGCGAGAATGTCGGCCACGGTCGCCGCCTTGCGGGC
>CAXUES010000012.1:0-2432 GCA_964250185.1 uncultured Solirubrobacteraceae bacterium
CGGGCACGACCGGCACGCCGAAGGGCGCCTCGCGCAAGCAGCCCGAGTCGCTGGACCCGGCCGCCCAGCTGCTGGAGCAGATCCCGCTGCGCGCCCGCGAGCGCACGCACATCGCCGCCCCGCTCTTCCACTCCTGGGGCTACCTGCACTTCACGCTCGGGATGAGCATGGCCTCCACGCTCGTGCTCACGCGCAAGTTCCAGCCCGAGACCATGCTCGCCACGGTCGAGCGCCATGACTGCCAGGCGCTCATCGTCGTGCCGGTGATGCTCCAGCGGACGCTGGAGCTCTCGGAGGAGGCGACCGCCCGGCACGACCTGCGCTCGCTGCGGATCATCGCCGCCTCGGGCTCGGCGCTGCCCGGCGAGCTGGCCCACGCGGTCATGGACCGCTTCGGCGACGTCCTCTACAACCTCTACGGCTCCACCGAGGTGGCCTGGGCGACCATCGCCCGCCCCGAGGACATGCGCGCCGCCCCGGGCACCGCGGGCCGCGCGCCGCGCGGGACCGTCCTGCGCATCTACGACGAGCAGGGCCAGCCCGTGCCCGACGGCACGACCGGGCGGATCTTCGTGGGCAACAAGATGGCCTTCGAGGGCTACACCGGCGGCGGCACCAAGGACGCGATCGACGGGCTGCTCTCCTCCGGGGACGTCGGCCACCTCGACGAGCACGGCCGCCTGTTCGTCGACGGCCGTGACGACGACATGATCGTCTCGGGCGGCGAGAACGTCTTCCCGCGCGAGGTCGAGGACCTGCTCAGCGACCACGAGGCGGTCGAGGAGGTCGCCGTGGTCGGCGTGGACGACCGCGAGTTCGGCCAGGCGCTGCAGGCCTTCGTCGTCCTGCGCGACGGCCACGAGCTCTCCGAGGCCGACGTGAAGGGCTTCGTCAAGGAGCGCCTGGCCAACTACAAGGTGCCCAAGGGCGTCGTGTTCCTGGACGAGCTGCCGCGCAACGCGACGGGCAAGATCCTCAAGAAGGACCTGCGCAAGCGGGAGACCGCCACGAGCTGACGGCGGCCCCGGGGCCGCCTGCGACGGGTCTATCGTCGTGGGCATGCGCCGGCGCACCGACCTGCTCGACCTGGCCGCGCTCCAGCTCACCTCGGGGGAGGGGCGCCGCATCGAGGCGCCCGTGTCGCTCGGTGAGCTCGCCTTCGGCCAGGACCGCTACGACACCGCCCCCGACCCGATCGGGACGGTGGTGGACATCTCCGCCATGACGGGCCACGGCGTCGCGCTGCGGCTGCGCTTCTCCGCCGAGCTGCACGGCCCGTGCATGCGCTGCCTCATCCCGGCGACGCCGTCCTTCGACGTCGACGACCGCCAGGTCAACGTGCCGGGCAGCGGCGAGGAGCTGCGCTCGCCCTACGTCGACGACGAGGACCGCGTCGACCTGCAGGCCTGGGCGCACGACGCGCTCGTGCTCACGCTGCCCCAGACGATCACCTGCACCCCGGGGTGCCTCGGGCTCTGCGCGGAGTGCGGCGCGAACCTCAACGAGGACCCCGGCCACGTCCACGAGCTCCCGCCGGACCCGCGCTGGAACAAGCTGCGCGAGCTCTTCCCCGAGGTCCCGGAGCAGCCCGCCGACGACGAGCGGCGCTCCGGCGCCGCCTGAGCGCCGCTACAGGTAGGCGCCGCTCGGCAAGAAGGGCGCGAGCGGCCCGAGCTCCCCGCGCACGAACACGGGTCCCTCCGGGGAGAGCGCGAGGCCGGCGGCCAGGCCGACCTCGATCGCCCAGTCGTTGCCGGCGGTGATGAAGTCGACGTGCACGGTGCCGCCCCGCGGCCCGGCGGTGAAGCAGCTCCACAGCAGGTCGCGCGCGGCGTCCTCGGTCGTGGCGGCCAGGAGCGCGGGGGAGCCGTCGCGGCCGACGACGTAGCCCTCGCCCTCGAGCACGTGCAGCGTGGCCCCCTCGGTGCCCAGCAGCGTGGGGAGGTCCTCCCGGTGGCTGGCCGAGCGCACGTGGCGGGAGGCCTCGTCGATCGTGGCGGCGTCGGCCTCCACGTCGCCGGGGCGGGCGCGGAGCCCGGCCGGGACGGCGCGCGGGTCCCACGCGCCCGAGAGGGTCACGCAGGGCAGCAGGCGGAAGCCCGCGCGCGCGTAGGAGCGCATCGCCCCCGGGTGCGTGGAGGAGAGGATGATCCCGGCGCGGCAGTCCGAGCCGTAGGCCAGCGCGGGGCCCAGGAGCGCGCGGCCCAGGCCGCCGCCGTGCTCCGCGGGGTCCACGCCGAGCATGCTCAGGCCCCAGACGCCCTCGCGCACGATCGCGATGGTCGCCCCGACCACGGCGCCCGCGCGCTCGGCCACCCAGCACCCGTCGGGGTCGGTGGCCAGCAGGTGCTCGATGCGGGCGGTGGAGCGCCGGACGCTCACCGGGTCGTCCTCGGCGTCGGGCAGCAGCGGGTCGATGAGCAGGACCTCGT
>CAXUES010000012.1:2442-6997 GCA_964250185.1 uncultured Solirubrobacteraceae bacterium
CGACCGGGATCATCGTGGCGATCGCGCGGTGGAAGGCCAGCCGGGCGCCCTCCACGTCCTCGGCCTCCATGGGGCGGATGCGGTCGGGCTCGATCACGATCGAGTACCGTAGTCGCCCGCCCATGGCCGTCCCGAAGCAGAAGCAATCGCACTCGCGCTCGACGAAGCGCCGCTCGACCCACAAGGTCGCGTCGCCCACGTTCAACAGCTGCCCCCAGTGCCACTCCCCCCGCGTCCCGCACCGCGTCTGCGGCACCTGCGGCTACTACGCCGGTCGTGAGGTCGTGCACGTGCACGACGCCGATCACGACCACACGCACTAGCCCCTCCCCGGGGATCGCCGGGTGACCGGCACCACCGTCACGATCGCGGTCGACGCCAACGGCGCCGACCTCGGCCCGCAGGAGGTCGCCGCGGGCGCGCAGCTCGCCGTCGCCGCCGGCGGGATCCGGGTCCTGCTGTTCGGCCCCGCCGCCGAGCTGGCTGGCGTGGCCTCCGAGCACATCGACGTCATCGACGCCCCGGTGTCGATCGCCAAGGCGCCCGACCCCGCCCGCGCCGCGCGCTCGGAGCGCGAGGCGTCGATCGTCCAGGCCGCGCGCGCCGTGGGCGACGGCCGCGCCGACGCGCTCGTCTCCGGCGGCTCCACCGGCGCCGCGCTCGCCGCCGGGCTCTTCGAGATCAAGCGCGCGCGCGGCGTCCACCGTCCCGCGCTCGCCCTGCCGCTGCCCGTGCCGGGCGACCCGGTGACGCTGCTGGACGTCGGCGCCAACACCGAGGTGCGGCCGGAGCACCTCGTGCAGTTCGCCTTCATGGGCGCCGCCCTCGCGCAGGGCGTCCTCGGCGTCCAGGAACCGCGCGTGGCCCTCCTGGCCAACGGCGCCGAGGCGACCAAGGGCACGGCGGTCGGCCTGGAGGCCCACGCGGCGCTCTCGGTCGCCGCGGGCCTGCGCTTCGTCGGCAACGTCGAGGGCACCGACCTCACCGCGGGGACCGCCGACGTCGTGGTGGCCGACGGGTTCACCGGCAACGTCGCGCTGAAGACCATGGAGGGCACCTCGGCCAAGGTGCTCGAGATGGTCCGCGCGGCGGCGCTGACCTCCCGGCGGGCGAAGCTCGGCGGGCTGCTGCTGCGCCCCGCGCTGCGGGCGTTCCGCGACGACGTCGACCCGGAGGCCGTCGGTGGCGCCTACCTGCTCGGGCTGCGCCGCCTCGGCGTCGTGCCCCACGGGCGCTTCTCGCGCACGGGGTTCGCCCGGGCGATCGAGCTCGCGGCGCGCGGGGTCCGCGAGGACGTCGTCGGGCGCACCCACGCCGCGCTGGAGGAGGCCGGCGCGCTGCGCGGCGCGGGCCGCCAGGACGCCGCCGAGCCGCCGTCCGCACCGTCGGCTAGCGTCAGCTGACGATGACGCGCGAGGAGGTCCTGACCCTCATCCGATCGCACCTGGCGGACGAGCTCGAGCTCGATCCCGCCCGGATCGACGAGTCCACGCGCTTCAAGGACGACCTGGACGCCGACTCGCTCGACCTCTACACGCTCGTGCAGGAGCTCGAGGACTCCTACGGGGTCAAGATGAGCGACGAGCAGGCCGCCTCGGTGCAGACCGTGGGCCAGGCGATCGACTTCGTCCTGGACCACGCCCCGACCGCCTCGACGTGAGCCCGGCGGTGGGCGGGCCGGCCGACGCCGTCCCCGAGACCGCCCAGACCCTGCAGGGGTTCCTGGACGACCTCCCGCCCGACCTGTCGCGGCAGGTCTTCACCCACGCCTCGTGGAGCGACTCCCGGGCGGGGTCCTACGGGCGCCTGGCCTTCCTGGGCGACTCGGTCCTCGGGTTGGCGGTGACGTCGCACCTGTACCCGCGCTTGGAGGCCGAGCGCTACGGCGAGGGCCGCCTGACGAAGATCCGCGCGCAGGCCGTCTCCGGCGCCTCGTGCCGGGTGGTGGCCGAGCGCCTCGAGGTGCCCCGCCGGCTGGCCGAGGCCGCGCCGCCCGGGACGTCGACCACCGCGCTGGTGGAGACGGAGCGCGTCCTGGCCTCCATCACCGAGGCGATCATCGGCGCCTGCTACCTCACCTGGGGCTACGACCGGGTCGCCGCGGCGGTCGTGGAGGCCTTCACCCCGGAGATCGCCGAGGCCCTGGAGCACCCGGTGGATTTCAAGAGCGCGCTGCAGGAGCGCCTCGCCCAGCGCGCGCTCGTCGTCACCTACGAGGTCACCGCCGAGCTCGGGCCGCCCCACGAGCGGACCTTCGAGGTACGCGCCGCCGTGGGCGACGACGTCCTGGGCCGCGGCGTCGGGCGCTCCAAGAAGTCGGCGGAGCAGGAGGCCGCGCGCCTCGCCCTGGACGGCCTGGCGGGCGGGAGCTAGCCGTGCACCTGCGCTCCATCTCGCTGAAGGGCTTCAAGTCCTTCCCGGACCGCACCCTGCTCGAGTTCGCCCCGGGCGTCTCGGTCATCGTCGGCCCCAACGGGTCGGGCAAGTCCAACGTCACCGACGCCGTGCTGTGGGCCATGGGGGAGCAGTCCCCGCTCGCGGTCCGCGGCCAGTCGATGCAGGACGTGATCTTCGGCGGCGGCCGCGGCGTCAAGGCCCGCTCGGAGGCCGAGGTGGAGATCGTCCTGGACAACGCCGACGGCGCCCTGGACCTGCCCCTGGGCGAGATCTCCATCTCCCGCCGCCTGGACCGCTCGGGGGAGGGCGAGTACCGCCTCAACGGCGCGCGCTGCCGGCTCGTCGACGTGCTGGAGGTCCTCTCCGACACGGGCCTCGGCAAGGAGATGCACTCCGTCGTCTCGCAGGGCCGGGTGGAGCACATCGTCACCTCCAAGCCGCGCGACCGCCGGCTGCTCATCGAGGAGGCCGCCGGCCTGGGCAAGCACCGCAAGCGCCGGCGCCGGGCCCAGCTCAAGCTGGAGCGCACCCAGGAGAACCTCGACCGCGCCCTCGACGTGGAGCGCGAGGCCCGCGCCCGGCTCAAGCCGCTCAAGCGCCAGGCGGAGGCCGCCGAGCTCCACGAGCGCCTGGAGCGCCAGACGACCGAGGCGCGCTGGGAGCTCTGCCGCGACGCCGTGCGCGCGGGCCGGTCGGCGCTGAGCGAAGCCGAGACGACGGCCCAGGCGGCCCGCACCGCCCGCGACGAGGCCTCGCTCGGCCTGGCCGGGGTCGCCGAGCGCCGCCGGGCGGCCGAGGCCGCGCTCGCCGAGCGCTCCGAGCGCCGCGAAGCGCTCGTGCGCGAGGTGGGCCGCGCGCGCTCCTCGGCCGACCGCGTCGAGCTGCGCCTGGAGCGCACGCAGGAGACCGCCGCCACGCTGGCCGAGCGCGTGGAGCACGGCGCCCGCCAGCTCGAGCTGCTGCGGGCCGAGGACGCCGCGGACGGCCCCGACGAGCAGGGCCGCGAGCGCATCGAGGCGCTGGAAGCCGAGCTCGAGCGCCTGGACGCCGAGCGCGAGACCGCGCTGGCCCGGGAGCTCGAGCTCCTGCAGGAGCAGGCCGCGGCCGCGACGGCCCGCGTCGAGGCCGCGCGCGCCGAGGTCGCCGTCCGGCGCGAGGCCCTCGCCGCGGCCGACCGCGCCACGGAGGAGGCGCGCGGGCTGCGCCGCGGCGCCGAGCAGGCCGCCGAGGCCGCCCGCCGCCACGCCGCCGGGCTCGGCGCCGAGCTCGCGCGGGCCAACCAGTTCCTGCGCTCCCACGCCAGCGCCCCGGGCGGCGCGCGGGCGCTGGCCGACGAGCTGCAGGTCACCGAGGGGCTCGAGCTCGCGCTATCGGCTGCGCTCGGCGGCCGCATGACCGCGGCCATCGCCGAGGACCGCGCGGGCGCAGGCGCCCTGCTGGACCGCGGCGCCCGCGACGGCGCCTCCGCGCTCGTGGCCGGGCACGACGGCGCGGGGGCCGCGGTCGACGGCGCCCCGCCCGCACCCGGCGCCGAGCGCCTCGCCGACGCGGTCACCGGCCCGCCTGCCGCCCTCGCGCTCGTCCGCCGGCTGCTGGCCGCGACCTGGGTCGTCGACGACCTCGACGCCGTCGGCGAGGACTTCCGCGGCCGCGCCGTCACGCGCGACGGCCGCGCGTGGGACGGGTCGGTCGGGGAGCTCCTGCAGGCCGCCCGCGGCGGCGCGGAACGCGTGCTGGCCGAGCGCAACCGCCGCGACCGGATCGTCGCGGAGTCCGAGGCGGCGGTGCAGGCCGAGCAGGCCGCCCTGCGCGAGGTGGACCGCGTCGCCGCGGGCGTGGGGGAGGCGGACCGCCTCCGCGACGAGGCCGACCGGGCCGCCCGCGAGGCCGACCGCGCCCGCTCGGCCGCCCAGGAGGAGGTCCGCCAGCTCGAGCAGCTCGCCCAGCAGCGCCGCGGCGCGCCCGAGCAGGCCGCCGACGCCGTCCGCCGCGCCGAGGTGCAGGGCGAGCTCGCGGCGGAGCGCCGCACCGCCGACCGCCGGGCCGCCGAGCGGGCCGACCGCGAGCGCCGCCTCGCCGCGCTGGCCCGCCGGCACGCCGCCGAGCGTGCGCTGCAGCCCTCGGCCGCCGCGCTCGCCGCCGTCCTGGAGGAGGTCCG
>CAXUES010000012.1:7007-8656 GCA_964250185.1 uncultured Solirubrobacteraceae bacterium
GGGCGAGGGCGTGGCCGAGGAGCTGCGCCGCTGCGCCCGCGAGGAGGCCGACCTCCAGCGCCGCCTGCAGGAGCGCAACGACGCCCTGACCGTCGCGCAGGTCGCCGCCCAGCGCGCGCGCGACCGCGAGGCCGAGGCCACCGCCGAGCTCGAGGCGCTGGCCGCCGGGCTCGGCCTCCCCGCCGAGCCCGCGGAGGCGGCCCTCGGCGACGAGGTCGCCGAGGAGCTGCGCCGGCGGGTGGAGCGCCTCGTGCGCCGCCGCGAGCAGCTCGGGCCGGTCAACCCGCTCGCCCAGGCCGAGCACGCCGAGGCGCTGGAGCGGGTGGAGGAGCTCGAGGCCCAGCGCACCGACCTGGAGACCGCCCTGCGCGAGCTGCGGGGGCTCATCCGCGACACCGACCGCCAGATCCGCGAGACGTTCGAGGAGACGTTCACGGCGGCGGCCAAGAACTTCGAGGAGCTCTCCGCGCGGCTCTTCCCGGGCGGCCGCGGGCGCCTGCGGCTCGTCCGTGAGGACGCCGGCCCGCGACCCGTGCTCGGCGGCCAGCCGACCGAGGAGGAGGCGGCGCGCGCCGAGGCCGACGACGAGGCTCAGGTCGAGGGTGAGGGTGCCGGCGCGGGCATCGACCCCGACGAGGTCCTCGGCGTGGAGATCGAGATCACGCCCGCGGGCAAGGCGATGAAGCGCCTGACGCTGCTCTCCGGCGGCGAGAAGTCCATGACCGCGATCGCCTTCCTCTTCGCGGTGTTCCTGGCCAAGCCGTGCCCCTTCTACATCCTCGACGAGATCGAGGCGGCCCTGGACGACCTGAACATCGGGCGCTTCCTCGATCTCCTGGAGACCTACGCCGACCGCGCGCAGTTCATCGTCGTGACCCACCAGAAGCGCACGATGGAGGCGGCCGACACGCTCTACGGCGTCTCCATGGGCGACGACGGGGTCTCCAAGGTCGTCTCGCGCCGGCTGCCGCCGCGCGAGATCGTCGCCGCCGCCGAGGCCGCGCGCGCCGCGGCGACGGCATAGCCTCCGGGCATGGGGAAGCGGTCACGCAAGCGCCGCGACGGCGACGAGGGGCCCGTCGAGCGCCCGGACGCCGTCGAGGAGCTGCTGGGCCCCGAGGCACCCGAGGACGACGGCCCCGCCGAGGCCGATGCCGACGCCGACGGGAGCGCACGGGCGCGGACCGACGGACCGGCCGGCGGCAAGCCGAAGGGCCGCCACCCCGCGCCGGACGGCCGCCTGCGCGAGGTCTCGATGCTCGTCGAGGAGGCCGACTACGTCCTGCACCTCTACCGCTGGATCCTGCTCACGGCGCAGGTGCCGCGCGCCCAGGACTGGCTGCGCCGCGAGGACTGGCCCCACCCCGACCACGTCATCGACGTCTTCGGCTCCTGGGAGAAGTTCGTCGCCCACGCCGAGGTGCCCGACTCGCCGCTGCTGGCCCGCCTGCGCGAGGCCGACGCCGCCACGAAGGACCTCGCCGCCCGCGAGAAGCAGCTCGAGCGCGACGCCGCGCGGGCCGACGACCTGCGCCGCCAGGTGGACACCGCCCGGCGCCGCCGTGAGGACGCCGAGGTCGCGCGCGACGCCGCGGCCGCCCGGGCCGAGCGCGCCGAGTCCGAGCTCGGCGCGGCGCACGCCCGCGCGC
>CAXUES010000012.1:8666-14440 GCA_964250185.1 uncultured Solirubrobacteraceae bacterium
TGGCCGAGCGGCGCGAGTCGGCCGCCCGCCAGGCCGCCGCGGCGCTCGACGCCGGCGACGGTCCCTCCCCCGACGCCGAGCGCGCCGACGCGCTGGCCGACGAGCTCGAGGCGGTGGGCGCCCATCGCGAGGAGCTCCTGGCCCGGGTGGAGGCCCTCGCCGCCGACGCCGAGCGCGACGCGCGGACCATCGCCCGCCTGTCGGCGCTGCTGGCAGAGGCGGGCGACGGCGCCGCGGGCACCGACGACGACGAGGCCGACGAGCCGCCCGCGAGCGTCCTGGACGCCGTGCGCCGCGCCGAGCGCACGTCGGAGCACCTGCGCTTCTGCCCGGACGCCGAGGAGAGCGCCGCCGACTCGCCCTTCCGCCGGCCGGCCGAGGTGCTCGACGCCCTCGTCACCCTGGACGGCCTCGCCGCGCGCCACGCCGACGGCGACATGGGGATGTCGCTCGTCCAGGCTGCCGCCGAGGCCGGGCTGACCTACCGCCACGGCGTCTCCGAGCTCGCCCGCTCGCGCCACCCGCACGACTACACCGCCACGTGGGAGGGCCACAAGCTCGCGCTCGGCCCGCACGTCGCGCTGGGCTCCGGCTCCGGCGCGGGCTTCATCGCCCGCATCTACCTGCACGTCGCCGATGGGTCCGGGGACGTCCCGCGCGGCATCTACGTCGGTCACGTCGGGCGCCACCTGCCCGACACCACGACCTAGCTCCGCGGGAGCGGCCACGCGCCACGGCCGCGAACGCCGTTCAAGGCGCCGGCGCGGCGGACGACCAACCGGGGCAGGCCCGTGCGGCATCGTCGCCATGGGGAGGGCCGGGACACCGATCGATGGGGGACGACACGACATGCAGGTGCACCTGCGGTGGCTCACGGCCACCTTCGCAGCGCTCTTGACCACGTTCGCGCTCGGCGCGACGACCGCACCCGCGGCGAGCGCCGCCGGCTTCCGCTGCGATGCGCAGGCGCTGCGGGCGGACCTGCTCGGCTCGGGGCTGCTCGGGACGGGCGTCGCCGGCGCCACGGCCGACACGGCCTGCCCGACGCAGACGAGCGGGGTCGGCCTCAACGTGCCGGGCGTCGCCACCGTCGGCGCGGTCTCGGCCTCCACAGCCGTCGTGCCGTCCAGCGCGGCCGGCGCCGACCAGACCGCGACCTCGCACGCGCAGGCGGCCGACGTCGCCGTCGCCCTGCCCGCGGTGCCGGTCGTCACCGCCGACGCCGTCGAGGCGACGGCGACCGCCCGCTGCGACGTGGCCTCGGGCACCCCGACGCTCACGGCGAGCTCGAGGGTCACCGGGCTGACCGTCCTGGGGCAGCAGGTCAACATCGTCGATCCGACCCTCGAGCAGGTCATCCCGCTCACCGGAGCGCTCGGCGCCGTGGCGACCGTGGAGATCAACACGTCGGCGACGGAGGGCGGGCGCCTCGTGCGCCGGGCCGTCCGCGTGCGGGTCCTGAGCGGCCTGGGCGCCTCGCTCGCCGACGTGACCATCGGCCGCGCGGCGGTCGGCGCGGGCGACGTCGACTGCACCACCGCCTCACCGCAGGTGACCCTGACCGACCCGGGCGCCAACCGCCGCATCGCTGCGTCGGTCGTGCTGGCACCGGGCCGCACGCTGGCCGGCGGCAGCTTCGCCGTCCGGCCCGTCGGCTCGTCCGACGCGCCGACGCCCGTCACGGCCACGGTCGTCGGCACGACCCTCACCGCGACGCTGCCGCGGGGCACGTTCCCCGCCGGGACCTACGAGCTCGTCGCCACGGCGACGGACGACCTCGGCCACACCGGCAGCGCGAGCGGGCAGCTCGTCGTCGCCGCGCCCGCCGTCGGCTCGCCGGTCTTCACCGGACGCGAGGTGAGCGCGGCGGCCACGGCACCCGCGGGCACCTCGATCGCCGACTGCGACATCTCGCTGACCCCCGCCGGGGGCGGCGCGGCCGTCGACCTGGACGGCACGTACGACAGCGCCACGCAGCGGTGCGTCGCCACGGCACCCGACGTGGTGCCGGCCGGGGACCACACCGCCTCGGTCACCGCGACCGACAGCAACGGCGACGTCGGCACGGGCACCGCGACGGGTGCGCTCGGCGCCGTGGCCAGCGGCCCGACCGTCGCGCTGCTGCCCGGAGCGACCAACCGCGTCGTGGTCGCCCAGACCACGCCCGGCGCGGGCGGCGCGGCGACGGCCTGCACCATCTCGGCAGGCCCGGTCGGCGGCACCGCCGTCGACCTCAACACGACGTTCGACCCGCAGAGCGGGCGCTGCGCGGCCTCGCTGCCGGCCTCCGGCTTCCCGGCCGGCGCGACCTACGCCGTCGCGGCGCGGGCCACCGACGCCGCGGGCCACGAGGGCTCCGCCGCGGGCGTGGCGGTCGTCGGCCGGCCGTTCGTCGGCCCGCCCGTCGCGGCCGGCCGGCGCGTCGTCGCGGCCGTCGCCCCGGCCTCGGGCGTGGGCATCGCCTCGTGCTCGGTGGCCGTCGGCCCGGTCGGTGGCACGCCGCGCGACGTCGGCGGCACCTACGACGCCTCGGCCGGCACGTGCGCGGCCGACGTCCCCGACGACGTCCCCGCCGGGCTCTACGCCCTGACGGTCGGCGCCGTCGACACCAACGGCGACCGCGGCAGCGCCTCGGGCGCCGGGACCATCGGCGGGGACGTGCCCACGGGCCGGGCCCCGGCCGTGACGTTCCTCGACGGGCAGGCCAACCGCCGCGTCGCGGCCCGGGTCGTCGTCGACCCGACGCGCACCGTGCGCAGCTGCACGATCCTGGCCACCCCGGCCGGCGGCGGCGCGACCGCGCCGGTGCCCGCCACCTACGACGCCGCCAGCGGCGAGTGCCGCGGGGTCCTGTCCGCTGCGACGTACCCGCAGGGCGAGGTCCGCGTGTCCGTGGTCGCCACGGACTCGGCCGGCGAGTCCGGCGCGGCGAGCGGCAGCGTCCGCATCGCCCTGCCGGAGATCGGCACGCCGACCGTCGACGGGGGCACGGTCACCGTGCCGGTCACGCCCGCCGACGGTACGACCATCACGGCCTGCACCCTGACGCTCGCCACGGGCAGCTCGCCCGCCGCCCTGGACGCGGCCTACGACGCCGCGGCGGGCACCTGCTCGGCACCGGTCCCGGCGGGCACGCCCGCGGGCGAGCACGAGCTCACCGTCACCGCCACGGACTCCGACGGCGCCCAGGCGTCCGAGACGAGCACGGTCACGATCCCGGCGGGCGCCGGCGCCGGGGACGGCGGCGGCGACGGCGACGGAGCCGGCGGCGGGAACGGCGCCGACGGTGCCGGCGGCGCGGCAGGGGCCGGCGGCGCAGGGGCGGGCGGCGCGGGCTCGACCGGCAACGCCAACTCCCAGTCGGCCGCGCAGCCCGGCGCGGGCACGGCGCCGAACTTCGCCACGGCGAGCACGGGCGACCTGCTGACCTGCGGCGTCAACCGCCTCCTGCTCACCGAGGTGCAGCAGGTCGGCGGGCGCGTGCGCCTCGTCGGGGCGGCCGAGTCCGGCCTGGTCGGCAAGGAGGTGAAGATCATGCTGGGCTCCTCGCGGGTGCCGGTGGCGCGTGCCACCGTCTCGCGGGACGGGGTGTTCTCCACCTCGGCCTCGCTGCCGGCCAAGCGCCTGCGCGGCCTGCGCACCACCCGCTACCAGGCGGTCTCCGGCACGGTCGTCTCCAAGCGGCTCAAGCTGCAGCGGCGCCTGTCGCTGACGCGCCTGGCCGTGCGCGGGGGCTCGGTCACCATCCGGGGTCGCGCCGTCGCCCCGTTGGCCCGCAAGCGCGCCGTGGTCCGGGTGCAGCAGCTCGTCAGCTGCGGCACCTACCGGACGGTCCGCACGACCCGGCTGAGCCGCACGGGCGCGTTCGCCACCAGCGTGAAGGCGCCCGCCGCGGTCGCGGCGGTCTACCGCGTGAGCACGAGCGTGGCCCGCCGTCCCGGTGGCCGCGCGACGTTCCGCACGTTCACGCTGCCCGCGGGGCTGCGGCTCAAGAAGTAGCCGTCAGGGGCGGGGAGGACCTCGTCGAGAGGACCTTCTCGCCCCAGAACGTGGCCACGGTGTTGCCGTTGTAGTCCGGGACGGCCGCGTAGCCCGCGGAGAGGTACAGGGCCCGGGCGTGGGGCTGCAGGGGCCCGGTGTCCAAACGGGTGCGCTCGTAGCCCAGCTCGGCCGCGGCGTCCTCGAGGGCGGACAGCAGCCGCCGGGCGTGGCCGCGCCCGCGCGCCTCGGGCACGACGAACATCCGCTTGATCTCGCATATGCCGTCGGAGAGGCGCTTCAGGCCGCCGCCGGCCACGGGCACCCCGTCCTCGAGCAGGACGAGGTAGGTGCCGTGCGGCGCCCACAGCTCGCCGGGACTCGCGCTGGGCGCGTTGCGCGACTCCAGGGGGCCGTACATCGCCACGATCTCGGCGACCATCGCCGCCACGAGCGCGTCCGCCGGTGCCTCGTCGGACCGGACCGGGCGCACCTCGAGCTCCACTGCCATGGCAGTAGCTTGACAAGCCGATGCCGCGCGACTGGTCCGAGCTGTTCCTCACGGGGGAGCCCACCACCCCGGCCCAGGCCGAGGAGGAGACGCCCGAGCGCCGGCGCGGCGTCTTCCGCCGCCTGCGCGAGAACCTCTCCAAGACGCGCTCGGCGCTGGCCGCCGAGGTCCAGGCGACGCTCTTCGAGGGCGACGTCGACGAGGAGACCTGGGAGCGCCTGGAGGAGGCGCTGATCATGGCCGACGTCGGCGCGCAGACCACGGCGAAGGTCGTCGCCCAGCTCGAGGCGGAGTCCGAGAGCGGCGCGCTCGTCGGCGGCGAGCAGCTCTCCGAGCGGCTCATCGCCCTGCTGGCCGACCTCGCCCGCGTCGGCGACCCGACGATCGACCTGCGCCCGGAGCCGACCGTGCTCATGGTCATCGGCGTCAACGGCACGGGCAAGACCACGACGATCGGCAAGCTCGCCTGGCACCTGCAGCGCGAGCTCGGCCAGACCGTCGTCCTCGGCGCCGCCGACACCTTCCGCGCCGCCGCGGTGGAGCAGCTGGAGGGCTGGGCGCGCCGCGCGGGCTGCGACCTGGTCAAGGGCCCCGAGGGCTCCGATCCCGGGTCGGTCGCCTTCGACGCGGTGGCCAAGGGCCGCGAGCGCGGCGCCGACGTGGTGATCATCGACACCGCGGGCCGGCTGCACAACCAGGACCACCTCATGGCCGAGCTGGCCAAGGTGCGCCGGGTCGTGGCCAAGCAGCTGCCCGACGCGCCCCACGAGACGCTGCTCAGCGTCGACGCGACCACGGGCCAGAACGGCCTGCGCCAGGCGCAGCTGTTCTCCCAGGCGGTCCCGGTGGACGGGATCATCCTCACCAAGCTCGACGGCACGGCGAAGGGCGGCATCGCGCTGGCGATCGCCGCCGAGCTCGGGATCCCGGTCAAGCTCATCGGCACGGGCGAGGCGCTGGAGGACCTGCGCCCGTTCGACCCCGACAGCTTCGCCCGGGCGCTGCTCTCCGACTAGCTGCTTTCCGACTAGCCTGGTCAGGTGGACCTGTGGCTCATCTGGCTCGTCATCGCCGTGGGTCTCGCGGTGGGGGAGATGCTGACCACGAGCTTCTACCTCGCCCCCTTCGCCGGCGGCGCGCTCGTCGCCACGCTGCTCGCCGGCGTCGGCCTCGGCGCGGCGGTGTCCGTGCCGGCCTTCCTGGTGGTCAGCGTCGTGCTGCTCACCACCCTGGGGGGTACGACGTACGGCTGGACGTCACCGATGATCATCGGCCTCTTCGTCGG
>CAXUES010000012.1:14450-18887 GCA_964250185.1 uncultured Solirubrobacteraceae bacterium
TCGTGCTGCTCACCACCCTGCGGCCCGTGGCGCGGCGCCACATCACCATGCCCGCCCGCAGCCGCACCGGCACCGACCGCCTGGTCGGGGAGAGCGCCGTCGTCCTGCAGGACGTCCACAACGACGCCGGCACGGGCACCGTCCGCCTCAACGGCGACGTGTGGACCGCGCGCGCCTACGACGACGACGAGCAGTTCCCCGTGGGCACACGGGTGCAGGTCATCGAGATCAGGGGCGCCACGGCGCTCGTCAGCGAGTAAGGAAGCTCTGCCATGGCCGGCCTCATCGTCGCCGTCGTCCTCATCCTCTTCGTGCTCTTCGTCGCCGCGCGGACGATCCGCATCATCCCGCAGGCCCGCGCGGGCGTCGTGGAGCGCCTCGGGCGCTACTCGCGCACGCTCACGCCGGGGCTGAACATCGTCGTGCCGTTCATCGATCGCGTGAAGCCGCTCATCGACCTGCGCGAGCAGGTCGTGCCCTTCCCGCCCAACGGCGTGATCACCGCCGACAACGTCACGGTGAGCATCGACACCGTCCTGTACTTCACGATCACCCAGCCCAAGGACGTCACCTACGAGGTGGCCAACCCGCTGCAGGCGATCGAGCAGCTCACCGTCACGACGCTGCGCAACATCATCGGCGGGATCTCGTTGGAGGACTCGCTCACCTCGCGCGACCAGATCAACACGCAGCTGCGCACCGTCCTGGACGAGGCCACGGGGCCCTGGGGCATCCGCATCAACCGCGTGGAGCTCAAGGCCGTCGACCCGCCCGGCTCCATCCAGGAGGCGATGGAGAAGCAGATGCGCGCCGAGCGCGACCGCCGCGCCTCGATCCTCAACGCCGAGGGCGTCAAGCAGTCGGCGATCCTCACCGCGGAGGGCGAGAAGCAGTCGGCCGTGCTGCGCGCCGAGGGCGCCAAGACGTCGGCCATCCTGCGCGCCGAGGGCGAGGCGAGCGCGATCGACACGGTCTTCACCGCCATCCACAAGGGCGCGCCCGACCAGGCCCTGCTGAGCTACCAGTACCTGCAGATGCTGCCCCAGCTCGCCCAGGGGGAGGCCAACAAGCTCTGGGTCATCCCGAGCGAGCTGACCACCGCGCTGGGCAACCTCGGCCCCAAGATCGCCGAGATGACCGGCGCCGACGTCGACGGCGTGGTCTCCCCGCGCCCGCCCGCGCCCCGTGGCGAGTCCCTCGACGGGGACGGCCAGCCCGCGGCGCAGGAGTGAGCGCGCCCGCGGGCAAGCGCCCCGGGACCCTCGTCCACTCCTCCGAGCCCCTCAACTGCGAGCCGCCGCACGCGGCGCTCGCCGAGGGCTCGCTCACCGCCACCGACGCCTTCTACGTCCGCGGGCACGGCCCGATCCCCCCGCCGGTCGCCGACCCGCCGCAGCCCCCGCCGTCGACCAGCACCCGGTCGAGCGGGAGCTCTCCGTGTCCTTGGAGGAGCTGCGCGCGGGGCGCTTCGGCCTGCGCGACGTCGCGGCGACGCTGCAGTGCGCGGGCAACCGCCGCGCGGGCCTGCTCGCCGTGCGCGACATCCCGGGCGAGGCGCCCTGGGGCCCCTGCGCCACCGGCACCGCGTCGTGGCTGGGCGCCGCGCTGGCGGAGCTGCTGCGGGCCGCGGGCCCGCTCCCGGAGGCCCGTCACGTCGCCTTCGTCGGGCGCGACGTCAGCCCGGAGGCCGATCCGCCGCAGGCCTACGGCGGGTCGATCGAGCTGCGCAAGGCGCTGCGCGAGGAGGTGCTCCTCGCGTGGGAGATGAACGGCGCGGCGCTCGAGGCGGTCCACGGGGCGCCGCTGCGCGTCGTGGTGCCGGGCTACATCGGCGCGCGCAGCGTGAAGTGGCTGGAGTCGATCGAGCTGCGCGCGGAGCCCTTCGACGGCTACTACCAGGACGTGGCCTACCGGCTGTTGGAGCCCGACGACGTGCCCGCGCCGGGCCGTGGCGTGCCGCTGGGCGAGGTGGCCCTCAACGCCGACGTGCTCCTGCCGGACGGCAGCGCCCCGGTGCCCGCGGGCGACGTCCGCCTGGAGGGCTACGCCTTCGCCGGGGGCGAGCGCCACGTCGCGCGCGTGGACGTCTCCGTCGACGGTGGGGTGAGCTGGACCCAGGCCCGCCTCGGCGACGACCTCGGGCGCTGGGCCTGGCGGATGTGGCACCACGACGTGGTGCTGGGGCACGGTGCGCACGAGGTGCGCGTGCGCGCGTGGGACTCCGCCGCGGCGACGCAGCCCGAGGAGCCCGCGACGGTGTGGAACCCGAAGGGCTACGTCAACAACGCGCAGGGGCGGCTGACCCTGCAGGTGACCTGAGGTGGAGCCGGGCGACGGCGTCCGCCGGACCCTGCTGGCCAACGAGCGCACGTTCCTGGCCTGGCAGCGCACCGGCCTGACCCTGCTCACGGTCGCGTTGGCCGCCGCGCGCGTGGTGCCCGAGCTGGTCGGCGCCGCGCACGTGTGGCCCTACGTCGTGGTCGGCGTGGGCTTCGCGGCCTACGGGATCGTCTGCATGGCCTACGGCGAGCGCCGCCGCCGGAGCGTCGACCGCGCGGTGCGCGCCGGCACCTTCGAGGAGCCCGACGGGCGCATGACCCTCGGCCTGGCGGTCGCCGGCGGGGTGCTCGGGCTGGCCATCATCGCGATCGTCCTCATCGAGCCGTGAGCGCCTCGGACGTCGTGCTGGGCGGACCCGCCTGGCTGGAGACCGCGGTGGACGGCGCCGGGGCGCTGCGGGGCGACGAGGCGGCGATGGCCTTCGCGGTCGAGCTCGCGCGGCACAACGTGGAGGCGGGCACGGGCGGCCCCTTCGGCGCGGTGGTGCTCGACGGCGACGGCCGGGTGCTCGGCGCCGGGGCCAACGTCGTCGTGGGGCAGTCGACCTCGCTGGCCCACGCGGAGGTCATGGCCGTCCTGCGCGCCCAGCGCGCGGTCGGCGCGCCGCGGCTGCGCGGGGCCGCGCCGGGACCGATCGCGCTCGTCACGAGCGCGCAGCCCTGCGTCATGTGCTTCGGCGCGCTGTTCTGGGCGGGCCTCGACGCGCTGGTCGTGGGCGCGCGCACGGAGGACGTCGAGAAGCTCGCCGGCTTCGACGAGGGCCCGGCCCCCGCCGACTGGCGCGCGCTGCTGGCCGGGCACGGCGTGGCCACGCGCGTCGACGTGCTGCGCGAGGAGGCCGGCATGGTGCTCGCGGCCTACGGGACCCGCGGCGGCACCCGCTACTGACGCGGACGCGGGCACGGGGTAGCGTCGGCGCCATGGCCAGCACCATCGCGACGACGACGGCCTTCACCCTCACGGGCGCGACGATCGAGGAGGACCTCGGCGTCGTCTTCGGCCTCGTGGTGCGCAGCGCGGGCTTCGCCAAGAGCTTCACGGCGTCGTTCAGCGCCCTGCGCAAGGGCGAGGTCTCCCAGTACACCGAGGTCCTCGAGGACGCCCGCCGCCACGCGCTGGACCGCATGGTCGCCAACGCCGAGCTGCTCGGGGCCGACGCGATCGTCGCCGTGCGCTTCGACTCCTCCGAGATGGGCCAGAACCTCACGGAGATCGTGGCCTACGGGACCGCGGTGCGCTGCTCGCGTGCCTGACGCGGGCGCGGGGCGCCTTCGCGACGCCGACCGCGACGTCCTCGCGGTGGCGCTCGGGACGCACTACGCCGAGGGGCGCATCGACGCCTCCGAGCTCGACCGGCGGCTGGACCTCGTCCTGGGCGCGCTGACCGCGGCCGACGCCGCCATCGCGCTGGACGGCCTGCCCGCGAGCGCGCCGGCGCCTGAGCCACGTGGGCGCCGCCGCTGGGGCGGGGGCCGCCACGGCGAGGCGGACGCGGCGGCGGCGGGCTGGGTGCCCACCCCGGAGCGCTTCATCGACCCGACCACCCGTCGGGTGATGCGCGTGTGGCGCGACGCGGGCGACGGCGCGCGCCACTACGTGCCCGAGGCGTAGCGCCGACGCGCCAGCCCGGTGCGGGAGGGGGGCGAGCCGGGGCGCCTGCGCGCCTCGTAGGCGCATGTGCGTCAGCGCCCCGCGTCCCGTCCTGCCCCGACCCGCGGCCCCGCCGCCCGCGCGTCGCCGGCGCGGCCTGCGTCGGCTGGACGTGCGCTGCCTGCCGGCCGTGGCGGCGGCCCTCGCCGCGGGACCGCAGTAGGCGTCACACTGGGCCCACGATGTTCGACGCCCTCGCCGAGAAGCTCCAGGCCACGCTGGCCGACGTCCGCGGCCACGGCACCCTGACCGAGGACGACATCAAGAAGGCCATGCGCGAGATCCGCCTCGCGCTGCTCGAGGCCGACGTGAACTTCAAGGTGGTCAAGGAGTTCACCTCGACGGTCCGCGAGCGCTCGATGGGCGCCGACGTCATCGGCCAGCTCAACCCGGGCCAGCAGGTCGTCAAGATCGTCAACGAGGAGCTCGCGGCGCTCATGGGCGGCG
>CAXUES010000013.1:0-3951 GCA_964250185.1 uncultured Solirubrobacteraceae bacterium
ACGGGTCGCGGTCGCTGTGGGCAGCGACCTGGGCGCGGGCGGCTGCGCCCTCGACGCGGTGCGGGGGCACCCAGGCGTCGGGGCTGCGGTCGATCACCCGCGAGAGGCGCTCCCCCCCGATGAGCACGAGGTCGAGGAGCGGGCCGGTCACGCGGAGCGCGGACTCCAGGCGCCGTCGCATGGCGGTCTGCGAGGGCGATGGCGGCACTCAGGTGAGCCTAGCGGAGGCCCACGAGCGCGGCGATCGGGTCGCCGTCGTGGCGGCGCGCGGCCTCGGGCAGCAGCGCGGTGAGCGCGTCGGCGGCCTGGCGGACGTGCAGCTCGGTGGCCGGACCGGTGACCACCGCGGCGGGCACGGCGAGGGCACGCAGCTCGGCCCGGGTCACCGGCCAGCTCGCCACGCCGGCGAAGTCGGCGAAGAACGCCCGTGCGCGCAGGCGCGCGCGGGCGGCGCGCGCGGGATCGGCCCGCGGGCCGAGGTAGGCGTCGATCGCCGCGGCCGGACCGCCGTCGCGCAGGGCCTCCTGGAGCACGAGGCGCTCCTGGCCGAGCTCCTCGGCGGCGTCGGGGACGAAGGCCAGCAGCGGCGGGTCGATCAGGACCGCGCCGGCCACGAGGTCGCGATGGCGCTTGAGGACGTCGAGGCAGGCGAGCGCGCCGAGGTCCTCCCCCACGACCACGGCGGGCGCCGCGCCGAGCCCGGAGATCACCGCGGCGAGGTCCTCGGCCTGCTCCTCCACCGTGGTGGCCACGTAGGGCTCGGGCGCCCCGGAGGCGCCGTAGCCGCGGCGGTCGTAGGCGATGGCCCGGCCGTCCTCGCGGTGCGCGGCGGCCAGCGGGCCGAGGCGCCCGGCCCAGGCCTCGGCGTCGGAGGCCATGCCGTGGGCCACCACCACCGCGGGCCCCTCGCCGGCGCCCGCGGCGATCCAGGCGAGCTCGACGCCGGCGCCGTGGATCCACTGGACGGCGGCGCCGGGCATGGCGGCCGAGCCTAGACCTGGCGGGCGAGCGCGCGCAGCGGCTTGAGCGAGAGGCGCAGCGGCAGCGTGGCCAGGCGGAGCGGCAGCGTCAGCGAGGGACGGCCGATGATGTTGCCGTCGGCCAGCCCCTTGCCCACCGACTGCCACAGCGCGTTGCCGTCGCCCATCGCGGGCTGGGTCCCCGACTCGTAGTAGTGGTAGACCATCCGCCAGACGATGTCCCCGAGCGGGCGGGCGTCCATCCACAGCCACTCCAGGGCCTTGGCCTCGGCGCCCACGGTGATCTCCGGGCGCGGGTTGCGGGCCATCCCGACGAGCGCCTTGGCGATCGTCCTGGCCGAGTAGCCCTCCGGCGGCTTGCGCGGCATGGTGCCGGTCGCCGTCGGGGTCGACTCCCACACGGGCGTGTCGATCGCGCCCGGGTGGACCATGGAGACGGTCACGGGCGAGCGCTGCGCCTCCAGCTCGAGGCGCAGGGTGTGCAGGAAGCCGCGCTCGGCCCACTTGGAGGCCGAGTAGGAGCTCCACGCGGGCAGCGGCAGCTTCGCGTTGAGCGAGCCCGTGGCGACGATGCGCCCGCTCGAGCGCTCCAGCGCGGGCAGCGAGGCGCGCACGACGTCGACCACGCCGAGGAACGTGATCTGCACCACGCGGTCGAAGTCGGCCTTGTCGACCTCGCGGAAGGGGCCGTAGATCGTCATGGCGTGGTTGGGGACGAGGATGTCCAAGGCACCCAGCTCGTCCTCGACCCGCTTGACCGAGGCGGCGAGCACCTCGGGGTCGGTGACGTCGCAGGGGAGCACGAGCGTGCGCACCCCGTGGGTGGCCGCCGCGGCGGCGGCGCGCTCCAGCCCGTCCTGCGACCGGGCGAGCACCGCGACATCGCAGCCCTCCTTCGCGAACTCCTCGGCGGCGGCGAAGCCGACCCCCGAGCTCGCGCCCGTGATCAGCACGACCTTCCCTCGCAGCGACTGGGCCATGGGAGGTCCCTCCCCGGGGCGGGCGCCGCCCACCCGCCGGGCTACCATCCGGGCATGGAAGGCTTCGGCAACCTCTTCGGCGATCCAGACGAGTTCCAGAAGCGGATGGCCGAGCTCGCGGAGTCCATGCAGGGCTCGCAGAAGCTCGCCTGGGCCGACAACGCGATCCAGCTCGCGGTCCACATGACGACCGCGGCGATCAACCGCGTGAACCTGCAGGGCACCGCCGACCAGCAGGCCGAGCAGATCCGCACGGTGATGGCCACCGTGTTCCCGGAGGCCGTCACGCTGGTCTCCGAGGCCCGCGCCGGCCTCGGCGCCTAGCCCGCCGTTCGTCCAGTCGGCGGACCGTCGGCTCGGCGGCCGGTCGCCTGCTGCCGGTAGGGGCCTCGTGCCCCTCCTCGCCCGGCGATCCCCACGACGCACCGACCGCGCTGCGCACGGGCGTCCGCCCCGTCCTGCGGGTCGGGCGAGCGACCGCCCGGGCCGCCGGGCCGCCGCCGTCGCGCTGTGGCGCGAGCACGGCGAGCTGCCCGACTCCGAGCGCCCGCTCGCCGTCTCGGACCTCAACGCGGGCGACGGCCGCCTGAGCCGGGCGCTGCGCGACGCCGTCTACTACGCCGTCGACTACCGCCCCTTCGACGCGGCCCCGCAGGCCCCGGACGTCCAGCCGCTGGACCTCCAGGGCACCCTGCCGCCGTTCGTGGACGTGAGCTTCCTGCTCGGCTGCGTCGAGGCGCTCCCCATCCGCTGCCAGCTCGCCGACCGCCTCGCCTGGCACGCGCCGTGGGTGGTCACGAGCTACGCGCCGCCGGCCGGCGGTCTGCGGGCCATCGCCGAGCGCGAGGCCCGTGGCTGGCAGCGCCACCAGAGCGCCGGGTGCCTGGCCGAGGAGCTCGCCGGCGCGGGCTTCTCCCGCGTGGCCGCCCTGGCTGCCTCCCCGGCCGAGGAGGTCGTGCTCTGGCGCCTGCGCGCCTGAGCTCAGTCGTCCTCCTCGAGGACGACGAGCCCCGCGGCCGCCGCCAGCGGGGCCGCGAGGTCGAGCACGTCGGACCAGCGCACGAGCGCGCCGCGCAGGCCGTCGAGGCCCTGCAGGCCGTCCACGCGGCACTCGCGCAGCTCCAGGCGCTGGGAGCGCGCCCCGGACAGGTCGGCGGCCCGCAGGTCGCAGCCCACGAGCAGCACGTCGGTGAGCCGCGTGCCGGCCAGGTCGGCCTCGCGCAGGACGCAGTCGTGGAAGGCGACACGGCGCAGCGTCGCGCCGCGGAGGTTGGCCAGATCGAGCGAGCAGCCCGAGAAGGCCACGTCGTGCAGGTCGCCCTCCGGCCACTGGAAGCCGGTCATCCGGCAGGCCGAGAAGCGCATCCGCCGCAGGCCGCCACGCAGCGTGCGGTGGTTGGCCAGCGAGATGTCGCGGACCTCGCGGTCGTGCTCCCCGTCGAGCTGCTCCGGGTCGAACGGGTCCTCCTGCGCCTCCGGATCGGGCTCCACGGGCCGCGCGGGGCGCTTGACGCTCACGCCGGCACGCCGGCCTTCTCCGCCTCGCGCTCGGCCTTGCCTGCCGCGAGCACCTCCTTGAAGGAGCGGAAGCGGAAGATGACCACCAGCGCGACGAACCCCAGGCCGAGCGAGAAGACCGCGATGGCGATCTGCTGGCCGACGGCGTAGGCCGCGATGGTCGCGCCGCTCGCCGTGCCCGCGAAGACCTTCAGCAGGAACGCCTGCTGCACGCCGGCGCCGCCCGGGGTGAACGGCAGCAGCGCGGCGATCGCGTTGACGCCGAGCACCAGCAGCACGTTGGCCACCGAGCCGCCGACGTTGAAGGCCTCCAGCAGGAACCAGAACGCCGTGAAGCGGAAGCACCAGCCCAGCAGCTGCACGAGCCAGACCTCGCGGACGTACCGACGGCGATCGGAGAGGATCACGACGCCCTGGCGCACCCGCGACCAGAACGCCCGCACCCGCGCGCTGAGCAGCGCCGACTACGGCGT